>CAZTFD010000017.1:0-5316 GCA_964612225.1 uncultured Thermoplasmata archaeon
CTCAGCGTTGAGAACAACGTCTATCCAGTCAAAGCCCTGACCGTCTGTGATGGGCGCCTCGTTCCATCCGATGAGCGAACCCTTGGTCGCAGTAACGTTTAGCATATCGCCAAACTGACAGCCGTTCACGAATTCATAGGTATAGACACCGTAGAAGTTTAGGGACGGGTCCCAATCCGCGCGAGTCTCGTTCCAGATTATGGAATCCATTGTCCTCAGGTTGGTGATTGTGACAACGCACCCAGGCAACGGAGTCACGCCATCAGCAGTGTAGGTGTATCCAAAGACGGCATGAGGAGGCCACACCCCCGCAAGAGTTGGGGATATCGTTGGTGCAGACATGAAGACTAGAAGACCAACGATGGTAAGTGAGAGCAAAGCTGACCCCAGTCTGCGATGACCGCCTGGCGCACTACCTCCGCGACCTGCATATTCAATCATTTGCCATTCCTCCTACCATGACGTGCCTTCCACACATTTGGTCTTTTCTGACCTCATAGCGCAGGAATGGTCAATCAAGGTGTAATTTGTGCTGTATGAGGACTTGTCTCTCATACACCAGGGGTTTCGCTGTTCGAATCCGCTTGCCTACTCGCTCGCCTAGTCCTTCAATTTCAGAAACATGTCGCAACCCGAGGAATACTCTTCATATGAAAGCCATTTCCGATACTCACCATTTGGGAAACAGCCTCGCTGTTTCCCTCGGACCGAGAACCACTCGCAATACTCGCAGGTCCTACCAGAACCCCTTCTCAGGGATGCCAGCATAACCATCTCCTCGCGAGTGTAATCGCCTCCCTGATTCCTCCCTCGGGCCTTCACCATGCGTAATCTACGTGCCTGCTATTCCATCTTTCTGGCACTCCTGCGGGGCGCAGATATATACTGCCCACGCGTTTCCCTCGCCCGTGAAGTTCCTATACTGTCCTCGCTGCAAAGAGCTCAGGGTCAAGAGCTGGTACCAGATGAGGAACGTGTGTTCCAGGTGTTTCAGCAACGCCGCTGCGATCAGTGTACCAAGGAATTGGATGACCTACCTCTCGTATATTCTCTATATCGTCATTCCAGCGCTGATAGTCGTGAATCAAATCACCAGTTCGGCAATATACCTCCAGCTGGCGATCGTCCTGCTAGTCGTGATGTTGATCGTAGCATATTCGGACATAGTACGTGGAGAGAAGTACGCAAAGACCAAGATCAGAGTGGCCGACTCGGACCTAGACCAGTTCAGGAAGAAGGGTTGGGCTTAGGACGAGCTCGACAAGGTAAACAACATCGCCCGACCCAGGCATTTCTGTGGAGCTTGCATAAGCGTTCTTGGTTGCCTCGGGCATGCATGGAATCGACAGCACTGGGCCGTCGAGGTCATCGTCCATTCCAAACACCAGCAGGTAGGCGCTGAAGGCCGGGTTGCACACCGACCTCAACAGGTCATAGATGAGACCGTTCAGGTAATCGAACTGCTCCATGCTATGTCCGGCCTCCAGCGCTTGTAGCTCGATTGCGAGAGATTCGGCGGCCGTCGTCCGGTCATCCATATAGTAGATTCGACCCGCGTCCAAGACCACGGATTCGCACATCGATGTAGCGAGGAGAGTCCGCAGGATTTCAGCGGGGTCCGTGTCTCCACCAATGCTGATCTTCCGGGATTCATCCGGAAGAGGTGTGACATAGGACATCAAGATTGTCGACACCAAGACGGCTCCGATGAAGAAGATAATGGCGTCCATCAGCGCGAGCTGAGCGAAGGAATCGCCATCGAATCTACCACACAAGTGCTCTCACCTCGAGCACGATGGTCCTGGCATCACAATCAAGGACGTTGAGCAGTCGAGAACAATATCCAGTAGCATTCGGCGATAGACTGTCGTTGTCGGACCCGGTATTCAACCAGGTGTAGGACGGATATCTGGCAATGATGGCAACCAGGTAATGCTTCTCGCCCACGACCCCGCGTACGATGTCGGAGATGTTCATGTTCCGCGCTGATGACTCAGATGGCATGAGTCCCGGAGTCTCTGGCCTCAGCAACCGAGACATGAGGTTGTTCACCAGATCCTCGGCTAGGGAGTCAAGTTCCTCCTGGACCTGGACGGTGTTCAGGTTCCGGGAAACCCACGTTCCACTGAGGACCAGCGACGCAACCCCCACAAGGACGAACATGAGTACAGGGAGGTCCTCGAAGAATCCCGCAACGCCTGCGTCATCAGCCTTCATGATGACCCTGAGATTCGGCGATGCTTGGATTCATGGTCACTACATGTAGCATACGACCGTGGAATCCGTAGAAGAACCCGGCGCGCAGTGTTTCCCTTCATGAGACACCGCCAAGGACCTGCCAAGAAACTGGCTCCGAGCACAAGTCCTGAGATGACATGCCCACACATCTACACCGAGGAGGAAGCGCTTCAGCTGGAGATTGATTGCAGTTCGTGCGCGGGCGCGAACGACCTCCTCAACAACAGGTGTCTGGCGGGCGTGATGCAAATCATTGCCGCCAGGGCAGCTCCTGAGGCGATTATTCTCAAGAGATTCATCCACAAGAGATACCGGGGAGAAACCGTCAGACTAGCGGCACTGGCGGCGCGAGAACTCGCGACACTGAACAGGGCGATTGCATCATCGGAACCGCCGTCCGACAGAAAGTGTCGGACGTGTCCGTCCAGCAAGGGGTTGGCGATGGTTGCGATGAGACGGAGGTTGGTCTCAAACCCCATCAAGTACATGCCCGGGGAAGGGGCCAACCTATCGGAGTACTCGGGAGGATTGATCGTCGAGGGTTGCCCCAAGTCGCGTAAGTGCGTGGATGAGGCACTCGCCGTGAGCGTGATCCTTTCCGGGGTGGAGTGATTGTCCTCGAGGAGCCCTCCCCCGAGAATCATCAACAGTGAACGACCGGTTGTTCAGACGGCGAGGAAGCCAGTCCTAGTGCTCATGCCCGCCCCCAAACCGCCCCCGGCAGTAGCACAGTTCGAGACCAGGCCGTGCTTCGCATCGTCATGGGTCGAGTCCCTCACCGCAATCGATAGCGAAATCGTCGCGCGATATGCAGTATCAGGTGTCGAGGTGACTGTATCGTCCCCGGAGAGTTCCAGCTGCGGTCTCTACGCAATAGATCCCCCAGAGTACAAGCTAAATCCGTTGCAGTTGCAGGCCCTGGCGGGTGCGATATCGGAGATCACGCGGGCAGCCCCAGCTGACCTTGAGGTGAGCTCGCTGGGGACGGTAAGGCCTTACATCAAGGCGAGGGCTAAGGACTTCATATTCTCTCAACTCGCCAGGAGGTCCAGGACAGAAACTGCAGGAATGGTAATCGACAGAGAGGCGGATCATCTATCGGAGCTCCTATGCAAGTACACCGCGGGCTACGGCGTCCTGGAGACGCTTCTGGACGACCGTCTAATCCAAGACATCTACGTCGACGCGCCCTCGAGCCAGACGCCAGTCCACGTGGTTCTTCGATCGGATGCAGGTCCACGCGTCAGACAGAAGTGTCGGACGAATATACTGGTGGGTAGGAAGGACATCCAGGGATTCGTCTCCCGGATAAAGCTCGAGACTGGGCTGCCGTTCTCCGAGGCACACCCTGTGCTCGAAGCCGAAATAAAACGCTTGGGGGCGCGGGTCACTCTGGTAGGGCCTCCCTTGAGCGAGAAGGGGGTTTCCGTTGCAATCAGGAAGCATTCGAGCGATCTATGGACAATCCCGAGGTTGGTCGCCAACGGCTCACTCTCCCCCTTGCTTGCGAGCTTCCTGTGGGCATGCGTGATAGGACGAAGAACAGTCCTTGTGGCCGGCAGCCGAGGGGCTGGTAAGACCACTCTGCTAGGAGCGATAATGCTCGAGTTCCCATTGTCCCAGAGAATCATTCTCATAGAAGACACGCCAGAGCTCTCAATTCCGCGCATGCAAGAGCTGGGGTTTGATGTGCAGACGCTCAGGTTCTCCGGGGCAAGTACGGAAGGCGTCGCATCGGCACAGGAGACACTGAGGGTCAGCCTCAGGATGGGAGAGAGCGCGATTGTGATCGGGGAGGTCAGGGGGGCCGAGGCAAGAGTGCTGTACGAGAGCATGCGCGCGGGGAGCGCTGGTTCGTCGGTCCTCGGAACAATCCATGGCAACTCGGCGAAGGGCGTTCTGGATAGGGCAGTTGAGGACCTGGGCGTCTCGGAGAGAGCATTCTCGTCGACTGACATAGTCATGGTGATAGGCCTCGTACGGTCTCCTGACGGTTCGAGGTTCCACAGACGGGTCGTAGAGGTCGCCGAGGTGAGGGAGAGGGGGCAGAGCGTCGAGCTCGTCAGCCTGTTCACTACAGAGCCTGGTTGCTCGTGCGCGAAGCCGACATCGGACTTCTCGCCAGACTGCAAGACGATCAAAGGCATCGCTGGTGCGTTGGACATCGCCCCGGCGACAATCATGGACATCGTCAGGGCGCGTGCACATGCAGACCAGCTCGTATCGGAGACGGACGGCGTCTGGGTAGGAGACATGGCCAGGGTCAGGTCGAACGAGGTGCTCACGAGATGCCTGTTCGGGAAGGATGGCCCGGAGGCCGGACTCAAGGAATGGAGGAATTGGATAGATGCAGGGACGTCGAAATGATCGGCATGGTCATGTGCTCTTCGTGTCCGTCTGCGATCGGCTGGAGCAGTTGGGCTCGAGGCTGGGAGTCAGGGCAAGGAGCTCGCCGAAGGGGTTCCTGCGACGCGCCAGAGGAACGAAACCCGTGGATGACCTTCGCGCGAAACTGGACCTTGCGGGGATCGATGTCCTCCCGGAGGCAGTCATCATCGCTGGAAAGACCCTGGCCATCCTGCTCGGGACCTGCATCGCAGCCTTTTCGGGGGCAGTCCTACTCACAGGGGCACATTCTTACTTCGTGATGTCCGTCTTCCTGGGCGCCATTGTGCCTCCGCTGTCGATGGAAGTCATTCTCTCATATCCCGGGAGCGCGGCAAACAAGCGCGCGGCGGAGGTCCTCAAAGGGTCGCCGGAAGCAGCGAATCTCATGATCATGAGCTTAAGGCACGAGCCGTCGCTTTCGAAAGCAATCAGGTTCGCATCCAAGAGGAGTAATGCATTCTCACAGGAGCTCGGTAACTGCATCTGGTTCGTGGTGATGGGCAAACACGCGAGCTTCGAAGAGTCACTCCAGCAGCTTGGGAGTAAGTGGGCCAGGTACGGAAATGAGCTCAAGGCCTCTCTGAACGCGATGGTCACAGCATCCTGCGAAGCGACCGAGGACGGCAAGAGGAGGGCGCTCGACAGGGCGAACCAATCCATGATATCAGGAGCGAGGAGAAGGATCGAGGA
>CAZTFD010000017.1:5416-15612 GCA_964612225.1 uncultured Thermoplasmata archaeon
CGCTCGACAGGGCGAACCAATCCATGATATCAGGAGCGAGGAGAAGGATCGAGGAATACGCTCTTTCGCTGTCCGCTCCTAGCATGCTCATGTTCGGGCTTGGGATCCTCCTGCCTCTGATGGTCGGCTCCTTCCTTCCGATGTTGTCTTGGAACCTCTGGTCCCCCGAGACCGCCGGAGAGGGTTCGCTTATGCAGGACCAAAGCCAGGCCACGCTCGAGACCATTATTCTGATGAATGTCATGTTCCCGGCGATAGCGGCTCTTGTGGCAACGAGCGCTGCATCGCGTCATCCGATCGAGGTCCGCAGAAAGCGCGTCCGAGAGGAAGAGCGCTTCAAGTCCACATTGGCGCTCTCTACGCTCGCAGTGAGCGGGACTGCGTGCATCCTATCGGTGATTCTCCTGGAAGGTGTGCATATGTCGCTCGCACTTCTACTCGGCTCGATCGTCCCCCTGTCCGCCCTGATGATGGTTATGGGGAGAGAGAGTGCGCAGTCTGGGACGAAGCTCGCTGAAGAGGACATGGAGGACGCATTGTTCAAGACCGGTGCCAGGATGCTGGAGGGGGAGAACTTCGAGGCCGCACTGAGCAAGGCTGGGCAGGAGATGCGCGGGCCGGCGGGAGATGGAGTAAGACGGCTCTCGTTCGGCTCGATCGTCTCCGGCAAGGACATTGCAGAGATGGATGTGGAGAACGATGCCGAAGGACAGGGCGGGAACGCGCTCGATGGCATCAAGGTCGTCAAAGAAGCCGCGTCAAAGGACGAGCTGGCTGCAGGGGTATTAGCGATGGACCTAGCCGCCTACCTCAAGGACCTACACGACCTCGAATCCACGCTGAAGAGCCGGCTGAAGCCGACCATCTCGATGATGAGGATGACAGCTTATGCACTGGGCCCGATCGTCCTGGGCGTCACGTTCGCGATATACCTGTCGTTGGCAGGAATAATGGGTCCTGGCTCAGCAGGGATCCCAGCGGATGTTTTCTTCCTGGTGCTTGGCGCGTTCCTGGCGGAGTCGAATGCTGTGGTGTCGTACTTCGTCTGGGGGATCGAGGGCAGGAGGGACATCAGAGATCTATTTCGTTCGCTGGGCGCGTGCATTCTCGTGTCCGGGCTCATATACAGCGCGACGGCGATGATCGTCGCTTGACGGAGAACGTCTCAGAATCACTTCGCAGGCTTGACCTTGCTCGAGAGCTTCTCCACATTCCTCTCGAGGAGGGCCAGCTCCTTTGCCTCGAATGCCCTCGGGTCGACTGGGATAATCATGATGGCCGTGCCCTGAGATATGTGGTCGTTCACCTGATCGATTACCCTGAGGACCTTGTTGAAATCGTTGTTCGAGACGAGATACTCCAGGCCATCTAGGAGGATGACGCCGCTGGCGTTCTCCTCGATGAATTGTATCATGGTGTGGGTCAGGATTCCCAGGTTCGTAGGGGATATGACATCCTGCCCTGTTCGCGTGGCGAGCCAGTATATGGGAGTCTCCTCGAGCCCGTACTTCTGTCTGATCAGGTCCGGGTGCTGGCGGCTGATAGCCAGGCCAACGACCTTCGCAGGCTGGTCCCGTGAGCTCGTCGATATGATGTTCACGAACGCATCGAAGCTGATATCTGGCGGAGACTCCTCTACGACATAGGATTTGCCACCGGCTAGATTGTACTTCCTTGTTATTCCGAGCCCCTTCTCCGCACTGGCCTTGTCGAACTTGGTCCTCTTTGAGAAGAGGCCCATCTAATCACTCCACATGGCCATCGTGGAGCTCAGCGCAATCTCGTTTGTCGGCTTCAGGAGAAAGTCCTTTGCTCCCGCGTCCATGCTCTCGCGTATCATCTTCTTGTTGATTATTGAGCTCATTGCCACGATGGTTGCCTTGGGATCGATCGCAAACATCGCCTTGGTGAGCTCGACCCCAGACTTGCCTGGCAGGATCATGTCGACGAATGATATCTTGGGCTTCTCCCTGGTGAAGACCTCGATTCCCTCGTCGAAGTCCTTCGCCTCGACAACGTCATGGAATCCCACCCTGACGAGGAGTTCGATCATAACCTTCCTGAAGGCCTCAGAATCGTCGACGACAAGAATCTTCATGTTGACCACTCGGTTTCGAATCGTTATTGTCCGAGATGGTATTTATCGTTGGCTGAAGAATGAGGGGAGATGGGCAGGCAATTGGTTTCCTGACGCAATGCCCTTCCTCCAATTCCTTTTGGAGCACGACGTCCATTCAAGGTTGCGTGCGTATTGGGAAGGGACTTAGATGCTACCCATCTCGTGTAATCATTTGTCGGCCGCCGTGATAAATCTATCCCCTACTGTTAGCTAGAGAGTCTCCTTGTCGACGCATCTATGCGGACAAACAATTATATACTGGCACGAGGATTCTTTGCAAACCGCTTCTAGCCGATCAGTTTTCAATGACGGTGTTCATTAATGACGGACATTGAAGAAGTCAAGAAGGGAACTACGACCATAGGCATAGTGTGCAAAGACGGCGTCGTCATGGCGACGGAAATGCGTGCAACAATGGGCACTCTCATCGCCCATAAGACGACCCAGAAACTGTTCAAGATCGATGACAACATAGGGCTCACAGTTGCCGGTGTTGTTGGGGATGCGCAGACCCTCGCGAGGTACATCGGCGCGGAAGTGGAGCTGTACAAGTTGAAGAGAGGTCAGCCCATGACGGTCAGATCGGCCGCCACCCTGACATCGAACATCCTGGCTGGCAGCAGATTCTACCCGTACTACGTCGGCCTCATCCTTGGAGGCATCGACAGGGATGGCGGGCACGTCTACGCCCTCGATATGGTTGGTGGAGCGATACCGGATGATTACGTAACGACTGGCTCCGGATCTCCGTTCGTCTACGGCGTTCTCGAGGATCACTACGAGAAGGGCATGTCAGTCACTGACGGCATGGACCTGGCCATACGAGCCCTGCACGCAGCCATGAGAAGGGATTCCGCTTCCGGCGACGGCTACAATGTCGCCTCCATAACGAAGGAGGGCTTCGTAGTTCTGGACGAGAAGGATGTACAGAAACGGCTCGCGAAGATGAAGCTGACCTGACCAGCGCAGTACAGTCTATCAAGGCATTTCTGCCGACAACCTATTCAATTCAGCTGAGTGAAATAGATGGGCATTGAGAAGATTCTAGAAGACGCAAGAGAGGCGGTCAAGAAGACCATCCCTTCGAACATCGAGGTCACGGATGTCGATTTCGAGGGCCCGGTCATAGTCATCTACACCAAGAACCTGGAGGAGTTCGCTCACAACAACGACCTCGTGAGGCAGCTCGCCCAGAGCCTGAGAAGAAGAGTCGCGATCAGGCCCGACCCGACAATGCTGGCAAAGACCGAGGACGCCGAGGAGCGGATCCGCAAGATCATACCAGAGGAGGCGAAGATCACCAACATCTACTTCGACGATGACACTGGTGAAGTCACGATAGAGGCGATCTCTCCAGGACTCGTCATCGGGAAGCACGGCGTTGTGCTGAATGAGATCAAGAAGGAAATCGGTTGGGCGCCCAAGGTCGTGCGCGCGCCTCCGATCCCGTCGAAGACAGTCAGCGAGATCAGGAGCTACCTCAGGAAGATGCAGGACGAGCGCAAGGAGTTCCTCAAGAAGGTGGGCAGAAAGCTCATGCGACCCAGGCTGAACGACGAGACCTGGCTGAGGATCACATCTTTGGGAGGCTACAGAGAGGTCGGAAGGAGCGCCACGCTCCTGATGACCAGGGAGAGCAAGGTTCTCATCGATTGCGGCGTCGCGGTATCCGCAGATGATGGCGGTTCGACGCCCTACCTGAGCGCGCCTGAACTGCAGCCTATGGATTCGATAGACGCAGTCGTCATCACGCACGCTCACCTTGACCACTGTGGGCTCCTGCCAGTCCTCTTCAAGTACGGCTACGAAGGACCAATTTATTGTACCACTCCCACAAGGGATATGATGTCGCTCCTGCAGCTGGACTTCATCAAGGTCGCCGTGGGGGAGGCCAAGAAGCCACCGTACGAGTCATCGCATATCAGGGAGGCGGTCATGCACTGCATCCCACTCAAGTACGGCGAGACAACGGACATCTCGCCCGATGTGAGGCTGACATTGCAGAACGCTGGACACATCCTCGGTTCATCCATAGCGCACTTTCACGTGGGCGACGGGCTCTACAACATTGCATTCACCGGCGACATGAAGTTCGAGAAGTCATGGCTGTTCAACGCCTGCGTCAACAAGTTCCCGAGACTGGAGACCCTGGTGATAGAAGCTACATACGGTGGGTACCACGACATGCAGCCTAGCAGACAGGACGCGGGGAACCAGCTGAGGGAGATCGTCAGGACAACGCTGAGTCGCGGAGGCAAGGTCCTCATACCTGTTTTCGCGGTCGGGAGATCTCAGGAAGTAATGTTGGTCCTTGAGGACTTGATGAGGAACCACCAGATTCAGAAGGCACCCATATACCTTGACGGAATGATCTGGGAGGCGACTGCGATTCACACTGCCTACCCGGAATACCTCAACAGCCAGCTGAGGACGCAGATATTCCAGATGGGGGAGAACCCGTTCCTGTCCGACATATTCAAGCGGGTCGACAGCGCGGACATGAGAGAGACAATCTGCAACGACCCTGAACCGTGCATCGTTCTCGCCACCAGTGGCATGATGAACGGAGGGCCCGTAATGGAGTACTTCAAGGCTTGGTGCGACAACGAGCTCAGCACCATAACCTTCGTCGGCTACCAGGCGGAGGGGACGATGGGCAGGAAGATCCAGAAGGGCTGGCAGGACATCAACCTAAACGACAGGGGAAAACAGATCACGCTGCACATGAAGATGGACATCGAGACAGTCGACGGCTTCTCAGGGCACTCCGACAGACGTCAGCTGGTCAACTACGTCAGCACGCTCGAGCCGCGCCCCGAGAGGATTGTCATTTGCCACGGTGAGGATTTCAAGTGCTCGGATCTTGCGAGCACTCTGTACAAGAAGTTCGGGATAGAAACCCGCGCTCCTCTGAATCTGGAGACGATCCGGCTCAAGTAGCCGTTCAGTCCCTGACGCTAAGCTTGGAGCCTTTCTTTCCCAGCAGGACGACCCGACTGTCCTCCCTCTCCTTGAGTATCTCCAGGCCAAGTCTCTTGGCCAGCCTATCGGAGAACTCCCTTACGGATGAGTGCGATGGCATATTGTCAGCGGTCATCCTCGTCCTCGAGTCCCCGACAAAGACATATCCTTTTGGTTCGATAAAAATCGGCTGGGCAATCCTGTCGAGCCGGGCGTACTCGTCCTCCCAGCCCAAGTTCCAGCCCTTGACCAGCGTGTGCCTCACGACCGTCCTAGTGGAAAGGGAGGGCAGGAGCGCGAGCGTTTCCATGAGATTGTCCCATGCCTTGGGGAACTGGGGCACGCAGAGCTTCTCGAAGATCTCCCTGTTCGGAGCCGCTACGGTCACATACAGCTGGGTCGGCAAGGGCGACAAGTTCTCAAGCGCCTTCGGCACGGAGCCATTCGTCACGAGGAAGGTGGTCATCCCGCGGCGCTTGCACAGTGCGATGAACTCCCCAAGCTTGGGATAGAGCGTTGGTTCACCGGAGAGCGAGATCGCCACCTGGTTCGGATTCCTGGCCTCCTCCCATAACCGCGCTTCACATCTCGGATCCCCTTTGAAACCTGACACCAGCAACCTCTGCTCCTGGAGGCACTTCTCGAGGAGCTCTTCCGGCTCTGGATACCCCGACCTCCCAAAATCGGTCATCCCGTGGTACCTCCAGCAGAACAGACATCTGAAGTTGCACACATTCACCGCGGGGGTCATCTGCAGGCACCTGTGGGATTCGATGCCGTAGAACTCCTCTTTGTAGCACGGGCGACCGTGTATCATCTTCTGGCTCATCCAGTGACAGAGCTTCACGGCCCCGCTCTGGCCCACAATCCGGTACTGCTGCCTTTCCAGATGATCCCTAGTCTTCGAGTCCAATCCACACGACCCCTCACAGACGACCTGTGCGTTTGTTACTTGAGCCGGGCCTCGATGTCCGCTTCCCGTCTCTTCCCCTTTCGGCCCTCTTGTCTTCCTTGTTCACCTTGGCCAGCTCCTGTACGTCGCGGGAATCAGGGTCTACCCCCAACAAGTGTGCAAGGTCACCTTCGTCGAGCCCGAGTTCCTTCGTGAGTGTCACCAAGAGCTCCCTGTCGTTCCTCACCATTGTCGATATCAGAGGCAAGGTGGATTCGTTGATGCATCGCCTTGAGGTATGCATGTGTGCAGCCAACTTTCCGGACACTGAATCTCGAGTTCCCCGCATGCCCTTGGATCTGGACATCATCGTGAAGTGGCTTGGGAAGCGGTACTCGTAAACGCTCGACCTCGCGTCATGCTTCCTCGACAGGGCGACTCCTCCTGTCATCAGCTCCTTGGCGTAGGCCCAGAGGCCGTAGTGCTGGAGCATCCTGGTCCTTCCCAGATACATGTCCGATATGGACAATGCGTTGAATGCATCAGCAAGATCGCCTGGATGACGCAGCTCAAGAGGGATGTTCTCCTCGACCCATTTCTCAAGCTCGTCGGGCGTCATGTCGAGATCAAAAGTCGCGTCGCGTGCTCCTCGGACTGTTGTGGCTCCGAAGACAGCGCGCAGAACCGCATCGATCTCTTTCTTCTGGTTCCTCTTGCCCATACCGTCCGAATCCACCATGCTCAGCTCGACCTTCCCCTCGACCATCATCTGGAGATCGTTCACAGCGGCACGCATGTCCCCTCCAGCGTTCTCTGCGATGCGATCGAGGATCGAGTCCGGGACCTGAACGCCTTCACGACCGACGATTGTTCTAAGGACCCTCACGACCGACCTGGATTCCAGTCTCCTGAAAGTGATTTTCTCTGTGAGGGTCTTGATAGCAGGAGCTTTGCGCGTGAGCTCGTAGAAATCGTTCACGATGAGGATGATCGGTTGGGAAGAGTCCTTGATAGTGTCCACTATTGCCTTTGCGCCTCCGTAATCCTCCCTGCCGAAGAGGTTGTCAGCCTCGTCCAATATCACAAGCTTCCTCCTCCCCTTTGAGGAGGACAAGAACTCTCCATCAAGTGAGAAGGTCTGGCTTACAGATCCAGCACCAGCGACTTTCTTGATAGAAGCGGCGTTCCTGTGATCCGACGCATTCATCTCGATGCAGTCCCAGTTCAGGTCGTTTGCCAGTGCAAGCGCTGCGCTCGTCTTGCCAGTTCCAGGTTCACCGCGAAGGACGACTGCTTTGAACCTCGGGGTACCGTCGGCCCATGAATCGCCCCAGTTCCTCAACGAATGAGCGGCCGCTTCGTTCCCTATGATCTCTTTGAGAGACTTCGGCCGATACTTCTCAGTCCACTCGTCCTGCATCCGAGAAGTGAGTGATGCTCGCGTATTATAGACTAATCGTGTGCAGTGAGGATATGCCTCGAAAAAGCAAGGTAGACGCCATAATGAGCACGCATCTATAAAAGTATAGCATTAAGTGGTTTCAGAGAAAATTATTTAGACCTTAGCTATACATCGCTCGAAAGGACGAACGAACTAGTATGGTTCCCGGCCGATGCAGGTGCCTCTGAGTTCTCTGTCCCAGCTGCGTCCCCATGCGCGCTTTCGGACTCGCCCAGGGCAGGCAACGGGTGCTTCGAGTACTCCTCCTTCCGATCGTCGATGTCCATGGTAAGATAGATGGCCGTGACTTCGATGCTGGAATGGCCAAGGTTCTGCTGAAGGGTCCTGAGATCTATACCGGACTTCAGGGCGTACACCGCGTGTGTGTGTCGGAGGACATGCGGGTGCCGCTTGTCCTTGTCCAGACCTATCTTCGTGCCATAGTTGGATATCAACCGTTCCACTTGGCGTCTGGACAGCTGGCCGCGCTTGTTCGAGACGAACAGTGGGTCCTTTCTGTTCTTGCGCGTCCCGATGTAGTCGCGAAGCATCGTCTTTGTCCAGCTGTTCACGAGCGGGACCTTACGACCTTCCTCGTGGCGCTTCGCCTCCTGTATCGTGATCTCTCCGGCCTCGAGATCCACGTCACCGATTGTCAAGGCTGTTAGCTCGCCGACCCTCATCCCCGTTTCGTAGAGAAGTTTGATGATGAGACGATCTCTCATTCGCTTTGGTGCCTCTAGCAGGGTTTTGAGTTCTTCCTGCTTGAGATACTTTCGCATGCTAGGTTCCCATCCCTTGTCTTCGGACGAATGTCCGACAAAGCATCAGTTTGTGCCTATATAAAAATGTCGCATTTTAGTCCCAAAATGCCCTCGGACGGTCCGAGCCTCGTCTACCCCTCTCAAAAGCGTCAACTTATACCCTATTTGTTGCCGTTTTCAGTGTGGACCCTTCCGCCCGACGTTCTCCCAGATAGGAAAGGTGCTTCGATGCATGCTATATCTTAGCACGGTTTCCTCCAAAATCCAGAAAACACCTTGACTTCCTATGGAAAATCGCGGTTCCGTGAGCTCGGATCGCTCATTGCCCCCGTAGGGGGCAACCGAACAGCAACCATTTTAGCAATATACTATACTTATTGATACACTATCAATAATGCACATATAAGTATATCATATAACGATAATATCGTCCGACAACGGCGGACGGCGTGATATGAAATAACACGGCATCTCGGCATGTCACGTCATGACATGACATGGAAGCGACCATTTCGTTGTGGACTTTGTGTCGACTCGTGAGAGTTCCTTAGAATCTTGCGCGCAGTCCTGTGTCTTGCGGCCCGATCTCTCGCGCATGCAAGGCGCTAGCCAGGTAATCAAATTCGCAGCGCTTTAGGCTTCATTTCATAGTCAATTGCCTGAGTCAAGACCAGTATGTTCGAGAGCGATTTGGAGACTTGAAGAGCGGAATTCAGTATATGTTCGACGTCATAGAAGTAAACCTATAATTTATAATTGATATCATAGTATACTTCAGAGAGATACAGAGCGTGGTTAAGCCTCCGAATGGTACAATAACTGGGAGTCTAGCACTCCGATATTCCACTCAAGAACCAGGACAAAACCAGAGGCGATTCAAGCGTCAGAAAGCGGTGAGATCATTAGCGATTCCAAGCGACTCAGAGCGCCGATTTTGCGGCAAGTAACTCGGTGTTCAATGGTAGTGAATGGTGCGTTGTACTGGATCATCAACTTCTCACAAATCGTCGGTCGAGAAGTGCATTGTCTCAAACGATTAGAACCTTGCCAGAGCGGCGTTGGATTGGTGGAAACGCGCACGAAAAAACAGGACGATCACATCCAAGAAGCTACGTGCCATTCGGACCATTCCCCGCAGGGAAACACTAGAGAAAAATGAATTCTAGATTGCCCAAGAGAATTGGACAATGAATGACTCACCCAGCTCGACAAAGAAGATGAAAAGGAAAGAGTTGATGGAGGCCTTGCGGCCTCCCGTCGGAAACAGTTATCGGTCTACATCATGCCCGGAGGCATTCCGCCCATGCCGCCCATTCCACCCATACCGCCCTTCGGTGGACCCATCTCGGACGGGCTCATCTTCCTGGATGCAATCACATCGTCGATCCTGAGGATCATCGACGCAACCTCTGTGGCAGACTGGATGGCCTGTGTCTTGACCCTGAGCGGCTCAATAACCTTGGCGATCAGCATGTCAGAGACCCTGTTCTCAAGCACGTTCACGCCGAAGTTCTTGCCCGACTTCTTGTTGTGAGCGTTCTTGAGCTCGATCACGACATCTATCATGTCCATCCCCGCGTTCTCGGCGAGTGTCCATGGGATGATCTCCAACGCCTCGGAGAATGCTTCGATCGCCAGCTGCTCCCTGCCTCCGACCGATTGTCCGTAGTCCTTGAGCCTCAAAGACAGCTCGATTTCGGGCGCTCCTCCACCAGATACTGCGACGCCGTCCTCGATTGCGACTGAGACGACTTTCAGTGCGTCATGCAGAGCTCTCTCGACCTCGTCGACCACATGCTCTGTACCGCCCCTGATGAGAATCGAAACTGCTTTCGGGTTCTTGCATCCTGTCACGAACGTCATGTCGGAATCGGATATCTTCTTCTGTTCCACCTGTGCGGCCGCTCCGAGTTCGGATGCCTTCAGGTCGTCCAGGTTCGTGATGATCTTGCCACCGGTGGCTTTAGCGAGCTTCTCCATATCAGAGCGCTTGACCCTGCGGACGGCATAGATGCCTTC
>CAZTFD010000018.1:0-15472 GCA_964612225.1 uncultured Thermoplasmata archaeon
GCTCGGTGGTTTCGAAGCTCATGTCCGATGTGTGCGGAGAATGCGTAGCCGTCGCTGACTCGGAAGGTTACCATCTCGTACAGAGGAATTTGTATTCATGCGTGCGCTCTGTGGCGAGGGACACTGCGGACAACAGGTCCAGCATGCTTCAGGACATCGAGCACGGACGCAAGACGGAGATTGACCAGATAAACGGCGTGTTCTGGCAGAAAGGCAGGGACAACGGCGTCGCCACCCCGCTCAACAAGTGCCTGGCTGCCATTGTGAAAGCCCTCGAGGCCCAGTCCGCATCGCAGAAAAGTTAATATCGGGACACGATGCATTTCCAAGCCGTGAAAAGATGGTGGATGTAAAAGAGTTGGCAGCCAACGCCAAAGTGCTCAGGAAGAAAGGCCTGGGCGTACGCGAGATTGCAGATGAGCTTCACCTGTCCCTTGACACGGTCAATTATCTGATCGAGTATGGTTCCGAAGGCCTGCCGCCGTCCGATGTCAAGATCGGCTGGAGGTCCGTGGGGGTCTCAGGGTTCCGCATCGGTCTGATGTCAGAGCTCATGGCGGACATGGCCCTCGAAGAGCTGAGTAACCGCGACAAGGATGCAGATGTCGTTCTAGGGGTGTCTATCAACGGCGTCCCCTTCGCCACGATGCTCTCTGAGATCATGGGCCTCGATTTCGGGGTCTACAGGCCTCACGCAGAGAGCGAGGCTGGTGGAGCTTTCAGCTCCAATTTCGCGTCCGTCGACGCCAAGAAGAAGATAATCATTGTGGATGATGTGCTAAGCACTGGCGCGACCATCAAGGGCGCGATTGCCGACATCAAGGAGGCTGGCGGAGAGCCGGTGCTCGTTATGGTCATCGTCAACAAGAGCAGCATGAACGAGATAGATGGCGTTCCGCTTCGTGGTCTCATCAGGGCCAGGTCTATTGGCGGGACGATCTTGGGCGGCGGGGCTAGCAAAGGTTTCCCCTACAGCTAGAACTTCTTCGCCGAAGCCTTGAGCGCCTCTACGACGGGCATGTGCTTACCCAGCATCAGCCTCTCGAGGGCTCCTCCACCAGTGCTCACGTAGGATATCCTATCGATGAAGCCGAACTTGTTGGCCGCTGCGGAGGAGTGCCCGCCCCCGATGACGGAGAACGCTTCGGAATCAATGATCGCGCTGAACAGCATCTCGGTCCCCTTGGAAAATTCCTCTTTCTCGAAGACCCCCGGGGGTCCTGAGAGAAATACCGTCCTCGAACCCATGATTATCTTGCTGAACCTATCGATTGTGGACGAGCCGATGTCCTTGATAGCTGCATCGGCTGGCAACTCGCTGAGAACGTACTCCACTCTATGACCGTCGACATCTATCGCAGCATCTTCTGGCAAGTGGAGCTTCCGCCCCCTGCTCTCGAGCAGCCTCTTCGCGCCTGCAACGACTTCATCCGTCACATCCTTCTTCACGAGGGCCTCGGTCTTCGAGCCGATTTTCTTCCCGAGTGTGTAGAGGAAGGCATAACCCGCAAGCCCAGCAACGATGATGTTGTCGACCGACTCACGCTCGGAGAGCTTCTCGATGACGGGAAGCGCGTCCGCGAACTTCGTCCCTCCAAAGATGAAGGTCGAAGGCCGCTTTGGGTTCTGGAACACCTGGGTCAGGGTCTTCACCTCGCGCTCCATCAGCCGTCCGGCTGCTGACGGCAGGACAGGCGCGAATCCCACAAGGGATGCGTGAGACCGGTGAGATGAGCCGAATGCGTCATTGACGAAAAGGTCGAATTGCGGGGCAAGCGCTTTGACCAGGGAAGATTCCGCATGTTCCTCAGGGGTCTTCTTCGCCTGTTCTCCTGGGAAATCCCTCACGTTCCTCAGCAGTATCGCGTCTCCCTCTCCAAGGGCCGCTATCGCATTCGCCGAGTGCTTCCCCATGAGGTCGTCGATGAAGCGAACCCTTCGGCCGAGATACTGGCTTAGGTACGCCGCGTGCTCGTTCAAAGGAATGTAGTCGTAGTCCCCCGGTCGTCCCTGGTGAGCTATGATGGCGACCTTGGCCCCTCGGTCCAAGAGCTCCCTGATTGTCGGGATGGAGGACTTGATTTTGGAGCCGTCCTGGAGCCTCAGAGTCTTCTCATCTACCGGAGAGTTGATATCGATCCTCAGGACGATTCTTCTCCCGCGCACATCAAAATCATCGAGCGTGTGGAACCCCGTCCCGCTCACGGTCCTAGAACCAGGTCCCAGATCTCTCCCCATCAACCCCTTCTCATCTGGGGATGGTGCCTGGTGAACGCAGCTAGAGTCGTCGGAATTATCTCCCAGAGTACCATCCCCCGGCGCGTACGCAAGCGCCCGGCATTCGGAAGGGGTTTTCCTGTTCTCCCAGATTAAGTGTTCGATATAAATTGGTACCGAACCTAACCTGCTCATAGAAAGTATTTAGATAGGGAAACGACTTAGCAGAAATGAAATGGAATTCGGCTGTGTTTTTTCACACCGCGGGATCCTGATTGGATGTGTTTGATTTGAAGGGAATGGACATCAACCAGCTGTTCGTCAAGGACGTCATGAGCAATGCTCCAGTTACGGCGGCCAAGGGAGACACGCTCTCCGAAGTGATTGCCCAGATGAAGAGGCTCCATGTAAGGGAGGTCCCCGTATTGGATGGTGACAAGCCCGTTGGACTCGTCAGTTATTCGTCATTCCTGATGAGGAGGAGCCTTCCACTTTCCTCCAAGGTCGAGCAGGTCATGAGGCCAGTTCCCAGGCTGGAGGAGGACATGGCGGTCACGAACGCGGTCCAGGAGATGATGGCATCCGGCGTTAGGGGCGCGCCCGTCGTCAGGAACGGCAAGATGGTCGGCTTCCTCTCCCGAACGGACATCATCAAGATCATACCTGACCTCGACCAGCTCAAAGAGAAGAAAGCATCTGAGTTCATGACCAGGAACCCTCAAGCCGTGACCGAGAAGGAGAATATACGGAAGGCCCAAATGCTCATGAAGGGGCTTATGGAGAAGTCCCTGCCAGTCGTTGATGCCGATAACCGGCTAGTAGGTGCGGTCAGCATGCACGAGGTGATGGACGTCCTCTGGACCCAGAAGGCCAACAAGGGTCCCAACGGGATCTCGGGGCGCAAGGAAGCGCCTGAGATCGCCGTCGAGAGCGTCATGAGCAAGCCTGCGATATCAGTCTCGCCGAGCGAGACTGCTGGCAAGGTCGCTCGACTCATGCTCGAACTGGGCCTCGCAACGGTGTTCGTCGAAGAGCAGGCCAAGCTCGTCGGTGTGATTTCTCAGGCCGACCTCATGGAACAGATCATCAGCCTCAAGAAGATGGAGGGAGTCTATGTCCAGATCACAGGTCTGAGCGAGGACGACCCCGAGGTCTACACGGTCATGTATGACCAGATCGAGAAATCCATGAAGAGGATCGACAAGATACAGTTCCCACGCGTGTTCACGGTCCACGTTTCAGTGTATCACCACGAAGGCACCAGGAGCAAGTACAGCTTGCATGGGAGACTCACGACTGATCGGAACATGTACTATGCAAACAGCACTGACTGGGATCTGTTCAAGACGATGGATTCATTATTGGATCAGCTCGAGAAGAACATGAAGAGGGAGCACGAGAAGTCCCTGGATCTCAGGAAGAGGAAGTCCGGACTATAGGTCCCAGTACTTCGAATGGATCTGTTTCGCGCGGACAATCGTGTTCCGGCCGAGACAGCTGTTGTCCACCATGTCGGTGAACTCCAACGGGACGTCAACCCCTCTGACCTTTCCGATGACACCCGCAACAACCTCTGATAGCGCGGGCACATCGTACCCTCCCTCGAGCATGAATGTGATCCTGTTCCCGCAGATTTTGGAGAGCTTAATGAGCTGCTCGGCCTGGAATACGTGTCCTTCAGAGGACAGAGTCAGAGAAGCGAGCGTGTCTCTGTAGTGTGTATCCATGCCCCAGCTCACGAGGATCGCATCGGGCTTGAACTGAGTGGCGACGGGTTTGATCAAGTCGTTGAATGCTACATCGAATGTCGAGTCTCCGCAGCCGGACTGGAACGGGAGATTCACATTGAATCCCTCCCCCTCCCCCTTTCCAACATACTCGACAGGTCCCGTGCCAGGGAATATGCCAGCTTGATGCGTAGATACGTAGAGTATGCTCGGGTCCATCGCGAAGATCTCTTGGGTACCATTCCCGTGGTGAACGTCTTCGTCGATTATGGCTATCTTCTTGTCTCCATGCTTCTGCAACCATCTGGCAGCAATCGATATGTTGTTGAAGTAGCAGAAACCCATGCCGTAACCCTTCCCTGCATGGTGCCCTGGGGGTCTCGTGAGGGCAAAGGCGGGTTTGTTGTTCTCCTTGGAGTACTTGGCGGCGTCGACCGCGCACTCCGCAGAGAGGGCGGCAATGCCGTAGGTCTCATGATGCACGCTAGTGTCCATGGTCAAGGCGCACTCGCCGCAGGTCTTGATGAAGTCAATATAGTCCTCGTCGTGGACGAGCAGTAGCGTCTCCAGGCTGCCCTTCTTGGATGAGAACACGTCCTTCCAGAGGCCGTGCTCCTTCAGCTTATTCATGATGCCTCTGAGGCGTTCCGGTGATTCTGGATGGAACGAGTCTTGGACGTGACTCAAGAACTCCTCATTGAAGAATATGGCCACAATTGCCTGAAGCAAGCTCGGCGTAGATAAGGGTTATCTCAACCCCATTTCGGGCTCTAGCAACCCATTTATCTCCTGTGGAGCATCTCGAATCGGTCACGAAATGTCGAAATCTTCCATAACGTACTTCGACGCCCCTGGTAGTCAGAACACAGAAGCCGTCTTGGATGTCGTAGTTGAGCGGATCAAGAAAGGCGACATCAAGCACGTCGTGGTCGCGAGCGACAGTGGCGAGACTGGCAAGAAGATTCTCTCTAGGTTGAATGGAACAGGAGTGAAGCTGGTCATAGTGACTGAGGCCTGTGGTTCTGAGGAGGAGGGCAAATCGATCATGGAAGCGGGTGTCGAGAAGTCCCTCCGCGAGTCTGGAGCCACAATCGTCCAGGCGACTCACGCTCTTTCAGGAGTTGAGAGGTCTATCAACAAGAAGATCGGTGGAGCATCAAGAGTCGAGACCATAGCCGAGGCTTTGAGGGCTCTGTTCGGGCACGGGATGAAGGTTTGTGTGGAGATTGTCATCATGGCAGCGGATAATGCAGCAATCCCATGCGGCGAGGTCGAAGTCATAGCGGTCGCTGGCAGCAGCAGCGGAGCCGATACTGCGTGTGTCGTGCGACCGGCTCACGCGAACGGGTTCTTCAACTTCCAGGTGAGAGAGATACTTGCAATGCCTCGAAAGAAATGAAGCCACAGGTCGAAAGTAATATCATGTGAGTGACCAGTACATCTGACGAGACTTCCATGAGCCTCGAAGAGCTCGCCCTGCTCCTGATTGCGATACTCCTCGCTGCAGTGATATTCTACATTAGTGGGGCGATTGTGGGCCAGGATTGGTCTGCAAGCGGGACGTACTTGCTGAGAATTCTGTTGGTCTCGGTGATTGCCGTCGTTGTGATACCCGTCTTCGAAAATGCCGCGAACAGGTTCGATCTCGGAGAGCTCGGCCTGCTGTTCGCATTCGTTCTGCTTATCATCGTGATCAGGTTCGTGTTGGTCGACGAACTCACGGTCAACGATGATTGGCTAGCGTCGATCGTGATAGCCTTGATAGGGGTAGTCCTTATCTATATCGTGGCAGAGATAGCAAGTCGCCTTTCTGACGCATCCCTGTTACCTATATTCTAGATGCGGATGAACTCCTTCGAGGCGGTCGTCAGGATCCGGCATCCCTTCTTTGTGACAATAATGTCGTCCTCTATCCTGACGCCACCGAAATTCTTGACATATACACCTGGTTCTACTGTCAGAATCATTCCTTCCTTCAGAATCATGTCCCGGGATGATGAGATTGAGCCTGGATCATGTACCGACAGTCCCAGCCCGTGGCCTGTGCTGTGGATGAATCTCCCTTTGAAACTGGAGCGGTCTATTATCTTCCTCGCGGCTTGGTCGACCTCCTTTCCATGGACCCCGTCACGAATCGTGTCGATTGCTGCGAGTTGCGCCCTAAGGACGACATCGTACATCTCCTTCTGCCTGGCATTCGGGGTCGAACACACCAGTGTTCTTGTAATGTCTGAGACGTAACGCTTGTACGCGGCGCCGAAGTCAAAGAGAGCCAGCTGTCCCTTGTTCAGCTTCCTCGATCCGGGGACATAATGTGGTTCGGCCGTTGTCGAGCCGAACGATGCGTTGGTTCCGAAGGACGGCCCGGATGCCCCGAGCTTCATCATCATGTAGTTGATCTCAGCTGCCGCCTCGGTCTCTATCATCCCTCTCTTGACGAAATCTGGGATGGCATCGGCGGTCCTGGAGGCGATGGCGCATGCTTTTCTGATTCGCTCAACCTCCTCGGGATCCTTGAGCATTCGCGCCCTGGCTACTTGCTTGGATACGTCAACCAACCGTGCTCCCTTTGAACACCTCTTGATGAAGCTGTAATTGGAGTGCGTGAGTTCGTTCGAATTGATGCCAATCCTCTTCAATCCCATTAGCCGCTTGGTTGTCAGAGCAATCCTCTGCTCCCGGTCCTTGTAGACGGAGGTCTTCGCACCGGCCTGCGTGGCACTAAGCTCCTCAAGCTCCGAAGAAAGCACCTCGACTCCCTTCGGCCTCACGATGGCGACGCAGTCCTCGAACAGACCGTTTACTATGTTGGTCGCATAGAAGAAACTGTGGTCCAGGTTCGGCTCCGTTCCATTGACCAGAACGATTGCGTCGATGTCATCACTAAGCTCTGAGAACAACCTCATCTCCCTGGTGGCCATGGACTCACATCGCATGTGCGAAATGCCATTGAACTTATAAAGAGCTGCGCTGGCTACACGCCGACCCAAACCGTCCCAGTGATCTTCTTGATCGCCGATATGGCTGAGAGCGCGGCCAAGTAACTCGTCTTCGGGTTCCTGGGGGACGGAACGTTCCTCGTCACTGCATCCAGCTCTCCGAACTTGCCCTTTGCCTTCAGGTGGTGTTCGTTCGTCTGCACCTGTGGGTCGCAGACGATTCGTATCCGCGTCTTCTCAAAGCCAATGCCAGCTAGAGATATCGTTGCAGCGACGTTGATGTTCTGAGGGAAATGCTTGACGGCCTCCCTTGCACTTCCGGAAAACAGCTCGGTCCTCTCCCGGAGCTCTGAGGCCTTGATGCCCTTCGATTCGAGGTAAGGGTTTGGTCCGAATGCAGACGGGGGTTTCGTCGTAATGAGCGTGACCTCATCAATCGCCTCCAAGCTGGCTGCGCCAAGAGCATCGATCCCGCCTATCGCTCCGCTCGGCAGGTATATCTTTGCTTCTTTGCGCTTCGCGAGCTGGAATGTGTCGTGCTGGAAATCCTCGTCCTGGAAGACTCCCACGCTCATAATAAGCACATCTACACCTGCTGACAGAGCAAGAGGCACGTAATATCTCGCAGCGTCCTGGCTTGCCGCCTCAACGACCAGTTTCGTGTCGTGGAGTATCGGAATAATGTCAGGGACGTACTTCACCTTGGTCATCTTCTGCTGGAGGAGTGTCGCGCATTCCTTGGAGCGGTCGGTCAGGTAGACCGTGTTGATGATTTGTATGGGCTCGACGGCGCGTGCGATGGTCGTCCCGATGGCCCCGCAGCCTATGACGCAGATGTTCACGAGGAAAACAGAATGCAGGGAGATATAAAAGCTTTCATGGGCAACAGCTGGCCTTTTTGCACATCCGCACATTCTTTTTAGCCGAGCTGTCATAAGGACGGAGGAAGAGATTGAAATCAATGTCCTCGTTGAGTAGATTGAAGGCGAAGGCAACGAAGATCGATCAAGCTCTGACGCGTGCCTATGGCCGAAATGAGCTAGAGCTCGATGATGACCCCCTTGACACGCTAATAGAGACGATTCTTTCTCAGAACACGACAGACAAGAATTCGGGCTGGGCCTTCAGGAAGCTCAAAGAAGCGTACCCAAAATGGAACCTCATGCTCGGCGAAGACCCCAAGAAGGTTGCTGCGATAATACGGTCAGGTGGATTAGCCGGCATCAAGGCGGCCAGGATACTCGATGCCCTCGGGTTCATCAAAGGGGAACGCGGAGCATTGGACCTTGATTTCCTGAGAGGTATGAAGCCGGACGAAGCCGAGGCTTGGCTAGGTCAGATGAAGGGCGTTGGGCCTAAGACGCGGTCCATCGTCCTGCTCTTCGCCCTTGGTATGCCCGCATTCCCTGTGGATACGCATATCCACAGAGTCACTAGACGACTAGGCCTGATCGGAACAAGGACAACGCGCGAGCAGGCTCAGACTGAGTTGGCGAAGCTCGTCCCAAGGGATGAATTCTACAACTTCCATATCGTCATCATCGAGCACGGTCGAACAGTGTGCCGGGCCAGGAAACCAAGGTGTGAAATCTGCATAGTATCTCGGCTGTGCGATTTCTACAGGAGACTCTCGAAGGCACAGACTTGATATATCGTCAAATGGCTCTTTGTCCCGATGAGGTACAGACTCCTGGAGCACACTGCCGATGCAATGGTCGAGGTCCATGGCAAGGATCTGAATGAAAGGTTCGGTAACGCTGCTTACGCGCTGTTCGATCAGATAACCGACGTCTCGAAAGTGGAACCGAAGGGGGAGATGAAGATAGTCCTCTCCGCCGAGACGCGCGACCAGCTTCTGGTAGATTTCCTGCAGGAGCTCCTATTCCTTCACGATACTGAAGATCTCGTCCTTTGCGAATTTGATGTGACGACCGATGGGAAGAACCTGGAAGCGCGTGTGCGCGGGGAGAAATTCGATGAGAAGAAACACACCAAGAGGTCGGTCGTGAAGGGCGTGACATATCACAGACTGGAGTTCGATGATGAGGAAGGCGTCATAACCATCCTCTTCGACGTATGAGGTCAAGTCATGAAAGGCTCTGCAATCGCGCATCCGATCCAAGGTCTGATCAAGTATCACGGACTGAAAGACGAGAAGCTGAGGATACCATTCCACGATTCAATATCGGTCGCCACCTCACCGACCGCCTCGCACACGACAATCGAGTTCGGAGCGCTCAAGAAGGACACCGCCTCCGTCGATGGGAAGCGATTGTCTGGCCGTGAACTCGAGAGAGTAGTTTCGGTGGTCGACGAGGTGCGGAAGAGGAGCGGGGTACGAAAGAGATTCAAAATGGTGTCCATGAACAATTTCCCATCGAACGTCGGCCTTGGCGCGTCAGCATCTGGATTCGCGGCCCTGGCCGTGGCAGCCTGCGATGCCACCGGGTTGAAGATGTCCCTTGAGCAGACATCAGTCATCGCGAGACGAGGGGCAGGCTCAGCCACACGCTCAGTAACAGGAGCGTTTTCCAGGTGGAGAGCTGGTTTTGAGGACGAGGAATCCTACTCATATCAGATTGCGTCAGAGGATTTCCAGATGGGCATCGTGGTTGCGCTGATCCCCGCATTCAAGTTCACGGAGAACGCCCACAAGGCGGTTCTGACGTCTCCGTTCTTCCATTCGCGACTCGCATTTGTCCACGGAGCGCTAGCGGAGATGGAGAACGCTATCCGCAAGAGGAACGTGGACAAGATCGGCGTTCTCGCGGAACGGGATTCATTGATACTTCATGGCATCACGATGACTAGCATAGACGAGATGATGCTCTGGCGACCTGAGACCGTACAGGTGATCCTCGAGGTGCGGAAGATGCGCGCGGAGGGCTTGCCTGCGTACTTCTCAATCGATACTGGAGCGACCGTCTATGTCAACACGAAGCCAAAGTACGTCAAAAAGGTCGAGAAGCGGATCAAGAGGTTGGGAATAGAGACGATCACTTGCGGAGTCGGCGGAAGCGCTCGAGTGACCGATGAGCATCTATTCTAGTGTCAGTCCTTCGAGCCATTCTTCTGCGTGTCGATTGCGTCTCTGAGCGAAATCTCGCCTATCGCTACTTTCTTGGCAAGGTCCTTGGAGACGGTCAAGGAGCCGGAGCTCTCTAGCCGGCTGATCCTCTGGATGTTCCGGATCTCGCCCTGGCACGGCTCTACCTCTTGTCTCTTCCTTGGCGAATAGCCGGGGGTCATCGCTATCTCCGTGGCCGCATCCTCATCGGGCGTGTGTGACCGCTTCGTGGTATTCCTTTCGTCGACAATCTCGAGTCTGTGCCCTTGGTCCCAGAGTCCGTTGAATATCCTGTTCCGATTGGTCTTGTCTCCGTGACCTATCCGCACGACCATGTTCGCATTCGGATACTCCCTTGAGACGTTCTCAACCAGATCGCTGACCCCCTCGGGCGATTCGGCTACTGATCTCAATAGAACGATGCCGTCTCCAATCGCTGCAAACCCCGGCCTCGCCCCGGGGTCCACCCCGATGACGAGCTCCTTGACCTCGTCCTCCCCAGCGAGCATCACCTTCGCACGAGCGATAGCTATGTCAGGGTCTTCGTCAGTCACTACCTTGTCGAATGCCACCCGGTCCTTCTCGCTCTTGGAGGTTATTATGGCTCCTATGTACGCCGGTACTGGATCTGAGAAATCAAGTGAGACGAATCTGAGATTCTGTTCTCTGAGCGCCTCGATCATCTCGAAGTAGGTCCGTGGGTTCTCGGTCAGGATGCCTATCAGCTGCATCTGGATGGTATCTGTGAGACTCTGGATAAATAGATTCGCATCAATAGTCTCTTCTGAAGCCCTTGAAGAACGATTTCCTTGGGGTCAACTTCTCGTAGCTCCCGACCGACTGACTGAACTGTTTCAACATGTCTTTCTGCTGGCTACTCAGCTTCGTGGGCGTGACTACGGTGACCTTGACAAACTCGTCACCTTGACCTCGTCCTCTCATGTCGGGCAGGCCTTTGCCCTTGAGCCTGAAGACCGTTCCAGTCTGCGTTCCTGCGGGGATTGTCACCAAGGCGGTGCCATCTAGCGTCGGGACCTCCACATCATCCCCTATGGCAGCCTGCGCAAACGAGATCGGCGTTTCCACATAGATGTCCTTCCCTTCTCTGACGAAGGCCGGATGCTCCGCCATGTGAACAACGATGTACAGATCCCCCGGCGGCCCGCTATTTGGGCTGGCCTCTCCGGCTCCTCTGATCCTGAGCCTCCTGCCCTCGTCGGCGCCCTTTGGGATGGAGACCTTGATATTGCTGGTGGTCTGCCCCACGCCCGCCCCGCCGCAGCTCGGGCATTCCCTGATTATCTGTTTTCCAGAGCCCCCGCATGTCGGACATTGAGTAATCGTGACGAAGTTAGTGTTCCCCCGCCTCTGTCCTCTTTGGACCTGTCCCGAGCCCTTGCACGTGGGGCAGGTCTTGAAATCGCCTTCCTTGGCTCCCTCGCCACCGCATGCTCTGCACTGGACCGAGTGAGGGATTCGGATCTCCTTCTCAACGCCGGTGGAGATCTCGTCGAGCGTGACCTCGATGTCGTATCTCAGCGATCGCCCCTCCTGCGGGCCTCTTCTGACTCCTCCGCCGAATAGCTGGTCGAAGATGCTACCACCAGACCCGCCGAAGTTGCCGAAGATATCGCTTATATCGCTGTAGTGAGTGAAATCTGACCAGTCGAACCCGCCTTGCCTGAACGTGCTCTCGACGCCCTCGCGTCCGTATTGGTCATAGCGTGCGCGCTTCTGGTCGTCGGCAAGGACCTCATAGGCTTCCGAAATGTCCTTGAACTTCTCCTCGGCGGCCTTTGGATTGTCCTTGTTCATGTCCGGGTGGAACTTCATGGCCAGCTTTCTGTAGGCCTTCTTTATCTCGTCCTTGGAGGCTCCCCTTGAGATCCCGAGCACTTCGTAGTAGTCTCTCTTGTCTGCCATTCTTCGGTCCCCTGGCGAGCCTTCCCGACTGAACTAGCGCATGCGCAATGGAATTTGTGAAAGCTAAGGGGTTTGAGCGTAATATGCTTTGGACGAGACCTCAACTCTTCTTGTCGTCGTCATCCACGATCTTGTAGTCAGCGTCGACATATCCCTTATCGTCGCCGGAAGGCTGCTGTGGCTCGGCTCCCGGCGGAGGTCCCTGGGCCTGTTGGGCCTGCTGTTTATCAGCGGCCTCGTAGACCCTCTTGCCGATCTCAAGAAGCGCCTTCTCGAGCTCGTCCAACTTCTCCTTGATCCTAACTACATCATCCGTCGACGTGACCTCCTTAAGCTCCTCAGCCAGCTTGGTCAACTTTTCCTTGAGGTCCTGGGGCACCTTGTCCCCCATCTCCTCGAGTATCCTGCCGACCTCGTAGGCCTTCTGCTCGGCCCGGTTCTTGAGCTCCGCCTTCTCCTTCCGCTTCCGGTCCTCGTCCGCGAACTTCTCAGCGTCCCTGACCATCCTCTCGATGTCTTCCTTTCCGATCTTGGTCGTCGCTGTGATCGTGATCTTCTGTTCCTTGCCGGTTCCCAGGTCCTTGGCCTTCACGTCGATGATGCCGTTCGCATCGATGTCAAAAGTGACCTCGATCTGCGGCATCCCTCTCGGTGCCGGCGGGATGCCTATGAGGTGGAACCTGCCCAATGTGACGTTGTCGGATGCCATTGGCCGCTCTCCCTGGAGCACATGTATCTCCACGCTCGTCTGGCCATCCGCCGCCGTGCTGAAGGTCTCGCTCTTGCGCGTCGGTATCGTTGTGTTCTTCTCGATGAGGTGGTGGAACACTCCTCCGAGAGTCTCGACTCCCAAAGACAAAGGCGTCACATCCAGCAACAGGATGTCCTTGACAGTCCCCTCTAGGACCCCTCCTTGGATGGCTGCGCCCATCGCGACGCACTCCATCGGGTCGACGCCTCCCACTATCTTCTTCCCAACGATATCTTCGACGAACTTCTGAACTATCGGCATCCTGGTGGGACCGCCCACAAGAATGACCTTCTCTATCTTGTCTGGCGAGAGCTTAGCGTCCTCCAGCGCTTGGAGCATTGGCTTGCGGCACCTCTCGACCGTCGGTCTGACCAAATCCTCCAGCTTCGCTCTGGAGAGCTTCATGGTCATGTGCTTCGGACCAGAGGCGTCCGCGCTCAGATACGGCAGATTGATTTCAGTCTCGAGAGTGGATGAAAGCTCTATCTTGGCCTTCTCGGCCGCCTCTCTAATCCTTTGGACGGCCATCTTGTCTTTCGATATGTCAATACCAGTGTCAGACTTGAACTCCTTCGTGATGTATTCCACGAGTGAGTTATCCATGTCTGTCCCACCAAGCTGAGTGTCGCCATTCGTGGACACGACATCGAACACTCCTTGGCCGAACTCCATGATTGTGACATCCAGAGTGCCACCGCCAAGATCGAATACCAGTATCTTCTGTTCCTTCTCCGTCTTGTCCAGACCGTAGGCGAGAGCTGCAGCTGTGGGCTCGTTGATAATCCTGACGACATCAAGTCCAGCTATCTTACCGGCGTCCTTGGTAGCCTGTCTCTGGTTGTCGTTGAAGTAAGCTGGCACGGTGATGACAGCTTTCTCGACCTTCGTCCCCAAATAGGCCTCCGCGTCCCGCTTGATCTTCTGCAGGATGAACGCTGATATCTGCTGGGGCGTGTACTCCTTCCCGTACACGCGGACCTTGTGGTCTGTCCCCATCTTCCTCTTGATCGCCATGACCGTTCCCTCAGGGTTCGACACAGCCTGTCGTCTCGCAGGTTCGCCGACGAGCATCTGCCCGTCCTTTGTGAACGCCACATACGACGGGAACGCCTTCCCGCCCAGGCTTGTGCCCTCGGCACTAGGAATGATGGTGGGTCTTCCTGCCTCCACCACCGCAGCTGCCGAGTTGCTCGTCCCGAGGTCTATTCCAATTATCTTCCCTTTCGTGTCTGCCATTTCTAGTCACCTCTATTGATTCTCATCCTCTTGCTTATCTGATGTCTCATTGATCGGTTGATCGTCACTGTCAACTTCCTCGGGTTCCAGGTCCCGAGGTTCCTTCCGTTTCGCGACCTTCACCCTCGCAGGCCGCAAGGTCTTCTGGCCGAGGGCATATCCCTTCTGGTACACCTCCAGGATCCGCCCGTCTTCGCCGTCCTCCCGCTCTTCCTTCGTCAGAGCTTCGTGGATGAAGGGGTCGAACTTTCCGTCGGCCTTGATCTCCCTCAGCCCTTCCCGCTGGAGCGTCTGAAGGAACTGTTTGTGAAGTCGTTGGAGACCGGCCTTGTGGCCGTTCTTGTCACAGTCATCTTCCGTGTCCTCCAGGGCCTTGTCGAACGAATCGAGGACACCAAGCAGGTCTGTCACGAGCCGCTGGGTGGCCATCTTCGACCTCTCCACCCATTCCTTCTCGGTGCGCTTCTTGAAGTTCTCGAACTCCGCCTGGAGACGCTTCAAGTCGTCGGTGAGGTCAGCGATCCGTTTGTCCTTGTTGGTCGCCGCGTCATCTGGTGACGCTTCCTTGGTCGCGCCCTCCTCGGGCATGACAACCTCGTCAGGTTCCTCGTCTGCCGTCGTCCATCGCCTCCAGGTACGTTCTCGCGTGGTCTAAGGTCCACACTATGGTCCTATCGTTTGAAGTGTGGGCCGAATAAGAGAAATTGAAGGGGTTTTGAGGGTGGACCTCAGTCCATTCCGCCCTCGTCGCCCATGTCTGGTCCCTTGGGTCCCTTGCCGCCAGCGCCGCCCTTCGAGGCGATGACATCGTCAATCCTCAGGATCATGACCGCTGCATCGGTGGCCGAGCTTATCGCCTGCCTTCCGACCCTGATGGGCTCCAGGACCTTCTCTCTCTTCATGTCCACGACCTTGCCCGTGAAGACGTTGATGCCAGCGTACTTCTTGCCGGCCTTGTGCGCCTGTCTCATCTCAATCAGGACATCGATCGGGTCCAGACCAGCGTTCTCGGAGAGCGCTGTCGGAACGACTTCCATCGCGCTTGCAAATGCATCGATTGCGATCTGCTCCCTGCCGCCTATGGACGCTGCGTAGTCCCTCAGCTTGAGCGCGAGTTCGACCGCGGTCGATCCTCCGCCTGTCACCAGCTTGCCGTCCTCGTAAGCGACGGACACAACGCTGATTGCGTCATTGAGCGACCTGTCAATCTCGTCGACCACGTGCTCTGTGCCGCCTCTGATCAGGATAGAAACCGCCTTCGGGTTCTTGCAGCCGGTCACGAAAGTCATGCGGTCGTCTGCGATCTTCTTCTCCTCGATTAGCGCCGCCTCGCCTAGGTCGCTCGCCTTCAGGTCGTCTAGCTTTGTGACCAGGTTCGCACCAGTGGCCTTCGCAAGCTTCTCCATATCGCTCTTCTTCACCCTGCGGACAGCGTAGATGCCTTCCTTCGCGAGGTAGTGTTGAGCGAGGTCGTCGATGCCCTTCTGGGCGAAAAGCACGGTCGCACCGGACTTCTTGACGACCTCAACCATCTTCTTGAGCATGTTCTCCTCTTCGTCGAGGAACGCATGCAGCTGGCTCGGATCCGTGATCTCTATCTTCGCGTCGATCT
>CAZTFD010000019.1:0-15294 GCA_964612225.1 uncultured Thermoplasmata archaeon
AAGCGCTCACGCAAGGCGGCCATACTGCAGCTCAAGATGGGCAGGCTAGCACATATCATAGGGATAGCTTCCGGGCTCGCACTCGCCTTGACAGCGGTGATTGCCTACGGCCTGATCAACTGGGACTTTCTCAGGACTAATCCAGACCTCGCGTTCATGGTAACTCTCAAATGGATAATCCCCCTCGCAGCCGGAGTTGCGGTTGCGGCAGTCGCACTTGGAATGAAATGGGAACCTTACTACACGGACAGAGAAGAACCTCACTTCGTAATGAGCATAGTCGCGATGGTCGCCCCAGCATTCATAATTGCGCTAATAGTCCTCGACGAATACAAATATGTCCAGCTTGGCAGGCCCGCATGGCTGTATCCAGCCTCGTTGCTCGGCATCTGTCTAACTGAGATATCCCTCGCAATGACGTGGGAGGGCTCGAGCACTCGCAAGACGATTAGCATTGTCTCAGCGATCTTCCCTATCGCGCTCCTAGTCTTCCCGATGGTCTCCCATTTCACGGACGAGGAATTGGCAAAAATACTGCCCATGGCCTACCTCGGCAGCGCGGCCGCCATCCAACTCAGCGGCTCGATGCTTCACATTATCGCCAGTTCGACCTCCGTTCAGCAGCGCGAGGTCTTGAAGGCGAGCGACAGCAAACTGAAGGAGCAGCTCAAGGACATCGACAACAAGAGGAAAGCGCTTGCCTACCGCGAAGATGCTCTAAGGTCCAGAGAGTCCGACCTCGAGACGTACGAGAAGAGGATCACGGACGAGATGGCGTCTGTCGAGGAGCACAAGACCCAGGTAGTGGCCAGCGAGAATGAAATCGAGCAGCGGCTGCAGCAGTTGCGTGCTGACCGGGAACGTCTCTCTCAGCAGGAGGCGGCCTTCGAGAGCGAGCGCGAAACCCTTCGAATCAAGCTTGCGGACATAGACTCTCAGAGAAGGGAGCTCGAGAAGAGGTCAAAGAGCGTCGTTGCGAAAGAAGAATCACTCTCGTCCAGAGAGAGTGAGTCCAACAAGCTCCTGCTCGAGGCGCAGTCCAAAGACCGGGAGATGAAGAACAGGCTCTCAGAGATCGAGGCAGAGGAGTCCACTCAGGAGACGATGAGGAAGGAGCTGGAGTCCCTCCAGGATGCCCTCGCAGAGCGGGAGAAGCAGATAGGCGTCAGGGAGAGCGCCCTGGACATGAAGAGCCTCGAAATCGTTGCAGCTAGGGAGCAGCTAGGCACCGTAGCAGCAGAGAAGACGAGCATCAAGAGCGTAGAACAGCAGTTGTTGATGAGGCAGGAATCGCTCTCGGAGAAGGAGATCAACCTCAGGGCGATGGAGGACGAGCTCAGAAAGAAGGCTGAGCGCGCGGAACGGCTCACGGCACGCGCGGACAAACAGATGAACGAACTCGTCGATAAGGAGAGTTCGCTTCTGAAGCGCGAACAGACTCTTGCGGAGAAGGAAGCTGGATTGAGAGCGGAGATAGATAAGCTGAACTCGGGCCTTGAAGAGATGCAGAGCGCAAAGGCCACGATCACCGACCATGAGAAACAGTACTTCGACCTGACCGAAACGACAAGATCGAAGCTCACGGCCGTGTCCGTCAGGGAAGAGGAGATGGCTAGGAAGATGGCCGCTCTCGAGAAACGTGAGGAGAAGATCAAGGAGCTGGAGCTGCGGCTCAAGACTGAGCGTGATTCCGCGAACTCCAGGCTCAGAGAGCTCCTGGAAAAGGAGAAGGACCTCAAGGCAGAGGAAGCGGAGATCGGGCTGCGGCATGCTGAGCTGAGAGCCATGGAGCAGGAGATCCTCGAGAGCGTCGAGGAGGTCGAGGAGGTCCGGGCGGAGGTTCCTGAGGAGGATGATGGGCAGGAGCGAACGCTCGAATTCCGCGAGAAGCGCTTGGTGGAGAAAGAAAAGGAATCGAAGTCGCGACTCTATCAGCGGGAGAAGGAGCTCGAGAAACGCGAGGAATCCCTGAGAATGCATCTCCAGAAAGACATCGAGGATATGGAGGAGGCGGTCGAGGAAGAGTACGCCGAGGAGAAGATCAAGACCGGCATGGAACGCCTGGACGATCTTCTGATGGGTGGCATGCCGTTCGGATCGAATGTGCTCTTTGTTGGTCCTCCGTTCATCGGCAAGGAAGTGGCTATGCTCCTGTTCATCGCCGAAGGGCTCAGAAAAGGGGTTCCGGCCGTGATCGTGACGACCTCACGTCCACCATCTGAGATATCGAAGGAGATGGCGCCGATACTTCCCGCCTTCATGGAGTTCGAGCAGGTCGGGTTGGTGTACTGGATAGACGCGTCCGGCATGCAAACTGGAGTCAGAGACGAATCGGCTGCGGAGACAAGAGTGACCCGAGTTTCGGGCCCAGGGAACTTCAAAGCCATCACCGATGCTGTAGACTCCTGCATCAAGTCCATCGCGAAGCTGAAACATCCATACTTCAGGCTAGCCTACATGTCCCTCTCGATGAGCATCACGCAGTCGGACGAGAAAAGCTCATTCCAGTTCATCCAGAGCATAGCCGGGAGACTCAAGCAGGGTGGCGCGGTCTCGGTGTTCGCGGTCGAGCGCGGGATGCACACGGAGCAGCAGCTCGAATCGATTCAGCATCACATGACGGGAGCCGTTCAGTTCAAGACGGACAAGCAGAAGACCATGCTGAGCGTCCAGGGCGTCGGCGATGCCCAGACCAGGGACTGGATAGAGTACAAGCACAGCAACAAGGCTCTGATGATCGGAGCATTTTCACTTGAGAGGATAAGGTAGCATATACCCTCTATGCCTTGTGGTGAATTGAGCAGGCCACAGCAGTGAGGGTTCAAGCAGGATGATTCAGCAAGGCAACGGCATCTTGGTCAAGATGGATGGATGCTCATTCAGGTTCGACCCGAAACGCGTCCTCGACGGCGAGGTGTCCATGATATCGCACGCGCACACGGACCACCTTCCCACGTCATTTGAGAGGCCCTTTGCGATTTGTTCGCCCGTTACCAGGGACTTCGTGAAGGTCCGGAGAAAGAAAAACATAGAAGCGTGCTCGGATGACAGGGTGAAGATGCTCGAGGCCGGGCATATCGCCGGGTCGAGAATGTTCCTTGTCCAGGGAGAGTCCAAGGTCCTATATACAGGGGATTATTGCACCCGCGAAAAGGAGAACACGAAGGCAGCGAAGCCACACAAATGCGATGTGTTAGTCACTGAAGCGACCTACGGAAAGCCCCGGTACGTCTTCCCGGATTATGCCGAGATGATGTCCGTCGTCAGAGATTGGCTGGAAGACATAGTCAAGCGAGGTGGCAGTGCGGTGCTATATGCATACCCCCTTGGGAAGTCGCAGGAGCTCGCGGCCTCGCTGAAGGACCTTCCCCTGGTTCTCAATCCAACGATCGCGGACAACAACCGTCTGCTCAGGAAGCACGGATATGACCTCGTCGAGAATGAGTTCGACGGGCATCATACGAAGCCTCCCTTCGTGTACATCACTTCTGGGTTGGGAAAGGACGCGGAACGAGTCGAGTCGCTAGTCAGGCATGGGGCCAAGACCGCGGCGTTCTCGGGCTGGGCCCTGGACAAGGGCTTCATGTACCAATCAGGGGTCGACGAGGCGTTCCCTGTCTCGGACCACTGTGGGTTCGATGAGCTCGTGGAGTTCGTGAGGAAGTGCAGTCCAAAGCAGGTCTTCACGACTCACGGCTTCGTGAAGGAGCTCGCCATGCACATTCGAAGAAACCTAGGTATCGAAGCTCAGCCGCTGATATCAAGGCAGCGGACCCTGGATCACTTCTGCTGATCGTCCTTCGCAGAGCTGCCCCAGACTCGGGCATACGTTCCCACGGGCATGAAGACACGGGAGACCCCTACAGCCACTCCTTCAGAGCGCTTCATGATCTCCTCCGAGTCCATGAGGGCAGTGCCCAATCCAACGCCCTCGCCGCTCTGAGTCATGATGGCCACGGTGCCGCCTCTTCTGATATGCTCGTCCAATGTCACGACTCCCGGCACTGCGAGGCTCGCTCCGTGGCATATGGCGTCCACCGCGGAGTCCTTGATCTCTATCTTTGGCATCTGGGCCATTAGGACCTCCATCGGGAGGAGCATCTTCTTAAGGAGATGCGAGTCCCCGGCTCTGTGTTCCTCGAGCGCGTCCTTGAGATCGTGCAACGACACCGCCATATCTTCTGTGAGAGCGCCAGCTCTGGTCCTTCTTAGATCCTGCAGATGCGCGCCGACGGCCACGGCGTCTCCGATGTCCACGCACAAGCTCCTGATGTACGTGCCGGCATCGCAATCGACATTGAACAAGACATCTCTACCCGAGATCTCCAACAGGTTGAGCGACTCGATGGTCCGAGATCTCAGCTCGCGCTTGACCGCCGAGCGCATAGGGGGTGTCTGATAGATCTCATCCGTGAATTCCTTGAATACTTCCTGGAGACGTTTCTGGTCGACGTTCCCGTGCATCCTCATGACGCCGACATACGCCTTTGTGCCGTAGTGCAACGCGTCCATCGCACGGACGGCGTTCCCAAGACCGACTGGCAAAACGCCCGTGACCCTCGGGTCCAAGGTCCCTCCATGGGCGGATTTCTTGGCCCCTATCATGTCACCGACCCAGCTCGTTATCTGGTGTGATGTCGGCCCTGCGGGCTTGTCTATGACGACTACGCCGTTCGACAGCAACTCGTCGACGGTCCTGTCCTGCGGCCTCTTGCCCTTTCCCTGGCTAGTCGATCTCTTCGATTTGACGAGCATTGTCCGCCTCTGTCCTCTTCGCTCTATCAATAACGATGTCTGCTATCTTATCCGCAGGCATATTGGAGGAATCCAACCAGAGGTCGTATATCGACCTGTCCGATGGGTCGATGCCATAGTACGCCATGTATCGCTTCCTCTCCGACCTCTCCCTAAGCTTCATCTCCCTGAGCACGAGCTCGACGTCCTTGCCCTCCCTCCGGGCAATCCTGTCGGCCCTCACCTGCTCGGCCGCATCTATGTACGCCGCGAAGACCGAGACCTTCCTGGTCTTCAGGATCGGTCCCGACAGCCTTCCCTCAAGGACGATGTTCTCGTTCGCCTTCGCCAGCGCGAGCATCCGTTCGTCAAGCTCCTTGTCTATCGTCTCGTCCTCCTCCGCCAGTCTCCCGAAGGTCTCTAGGTCGAGCTTCCTCTCGACAGCCATCTGCCTGAATATCTGTCCTACAAGAATGAAATCGTAATCGAGCCTGTTCGCGACGAGCATGCAGATCGTCGTCTTGCCGCTCCCTGGTGGTCCTGAGATCGCGATTCTCATCAGGCCGCTCCCTCTCTATGGGCGGCGTCGGCATTGTCAATTCCGCCACTTTCCAGCTGTCTCAGTCTCTTGCTGAAGCTGAAGTACTTCAGTATTCGGGTCAATACCTGACCGAATGGAAGGGTGAGAAGTGAATACAGCAGGACCCAGTTGGGCAACACATTGGAGGCTTTCATGTCCGCGCTGAACGCCCACGGGACCGAGAAAGTGGTGGATGATAAGTCGAGGTAGACGAAGTTTGCCAGCCAAGCGAAGATGGGAATGACCACAAGCATGGTCACCGGCATGAGCTTCAGCTGGGTCTGCGACGCCTTCATCGATTGGGCCATTATCTGCGGCTGGAGCTCTGTCAGCTTCTTTAGCTTGTAAGTGTTGTTGCTCGTCCTCGCCTCTCTGAGTTCCTTCTGGAATGCGGATGTGATCCTCTGGCTCCTCGCCTGGTCCACCCAGTTGACGAAGAAGTGCCGCACGCTGATGCTGAAGAAGCTCATCAGCAGGCCGGTCAACAGGAGCGTCAGTATGGGTTGGTCCCCGCCGAAGCCCACCAAAGGGGCTAGCGGTACGCCCACTAGATCGCCCAGACCCTGTCTCAGATTGTTGTCGAACATCACGAACATTGCGGTGATGAACGCCAGCATCACCACCATCTGGTTCCCTAGGTCTGGCTTGGGCGGTCTCCCTGCCCCAGGACCGGACGCGCTGGCCATTCGATCACTCGCCTCCGAAGAAGCCCCTGAGCACCGGGTGCATCTCCATCATCTGCTCCCTGCCTATGGCGTCATACAATTGGATCATGATACCGACGGCCAGCAGCACGCCGGTTCCGGACGCGTTGCCCACCGTGCCTATCAGGTCGGCCCCTGCCGCGAGTCCTCCGACTGTAGCGCCTGATATGACAGTCACGACAGGAATATACCTCTCGAGCACCCTCTTCAGAACCCTCGGATCCCTTCTGAAGCCAGGTATCTGCATCCCGCTCGATTCGATCTGGGATGCGACTGCCTCAGGTCCCATGTTCGTCGTCTCGATCCAGAACTTGGCGAACAGGACCGAACCGATGATCATGATTCCGACATAGACGATGACGTGAATGCCTATCTGCATACGACTTTTGTCGAGCCCCGTGGCATTCAGGTAGTCTCCGCTGAGTAACGGCAGCAGCCAATCGCTCACGCCGTTAATTGTTGACAGATAGTACGCGAGTCCTCCGGACGGACGTGTCTCACCGTCCGCATAGTATCCTAACATCCAGTTGTGTCCCAGGACCGGGACGTTCTGGAACGATGCGTGAGACCAGAACAGCATCGAGAACATGCTCACGTTCGCGAGCAATGCGGCCATCAGGATGACCGGGATGTTTGACGCGTAGATGAGCTTGATCGGATACCTTCCCCTCGCGCCCCTAGCTCCGCCGTGTGCCAGCGGGAGCTCGATCCTGCTCGACTCGGTGTATGCGACGAACAGGAAGATGACTATCGTTCCTATGAGAGCGACCATGGGGTTGGGCTGCGCTAGGAATATACGCTCGAGGCCTCCGTTTGACAGCTGCGAACCCGACATATGGTGGAACAGGTAGATCGTCTTCGGAATCGTGCCCGCAGGCGGATTGTTGGTGATGTCTAGTGGCGAGTTAGTATCGACAGGGTGCCAATTGAGCGAACCTGTGAATATCTGCTGCGCCACCCCAGCGGCGATGAAGAGCGATATACCGCTGCCTATGCCCCACTTCGAGACGACCTCATCCATGAGGAACACTAGATATGAACCGACGATGAGCTCGGCAACGATCACCGATCTCGCGATGGCCACGCCGTTGCCTGCTGAGAAGTGCTCCATGCCGTTGACGAACTTGGACGAGGGCTCCATGAATCCGTACACCTGGGGAGCGGCCTCAACGACGATCATGATGATGACCATGAGCTTCTGCGTGCCCTGGTAGACGGCCTTGTCCTCCTCGTCCTTCAGGTTGAGCTTGATGATCTTCGCACCTGTGAACAGCTGCATTATGATGGACCCGGTGACGATCGGACCGATGCCCAGGTGCATGAGCGAGAACTGTGCACCCGCCAATATCGCCCTGTACTGGGCGAAGAGGTCGACCCCAGAAGTCGTGTCCAGCCCGTATATGACCACGTTGGTCATGGCGAAATAGAGCACGAGTATGAGGATGACCCAGGTCATCTTCGTCCTGAAGTGGACGTGGCCCTCGGGCCTCGTCACTGCCGGCAGCCTGTCCGTGATCGGCTTGAGCTTGTAGAGCAGGCTCTTGTCTTCGTCCCCCTCGGCCATCTGCACCCTTCCTTCACTAGGCGAATCTTAGATCCTATGCTGGTTCGAGATCATTCCTTGAGTATCTTCCCGCCTGCCTTCTTCAGCTTCTCCTGTGCCGACGCGGAAGCCTCTGCCACTTTCACAGATATCGGTGTCGAGATCCTCCCTGATCCCAGTAGCTTGTCGACGCCCATCTTGGTCAGGTCGACGTTCCACTTACCATCCTTCTGAACTGCGAACCCATCCTTCGACAGAGACGGGAGTGACTGCTCGACCTCCGAGAGGTTCATGGTAACCTTGCCGTAGACGACGGACTGTGGCCTCTTGAACCCGTGGTGGCCGAAATAATCCGGACAGTATTTAACGACACTTATCCACTTGTGCTTGTGCAGGCCCGCGTTTCCACGCCCGCCCCTCAGGCCAGCTCCTCTGCCGGCCTTCTTGCCGCGGCCGTGTGTCCTGCTGCCTCTGAACTTGCTCGTCCTGCTTACCATCTACTTCCCCTCCATCGGCTTTGCGAGCATGCGATCGACGAGCTTCTCGATCTCGGCGCCTCTATAGCCCAAGGATCCGCCGTCGGAGTATGCCCGCCTCGTGCTCCTGTAACCCTTCCTCGGTGGCGGGAGCCTGATGACGGGCTTAAGCCCCTTGACATCGGAAACCTTTGCCTCGCCTTTCTCCATTGCCTTCGCGAGCGACAGTATGGACGTGTATTTGGAATTCTCCTTCACATAGGCGTCCGTGAGCTTCTCGCCTCCGACGACCTCTCCCCTCTGGAAGAGCATCCGAGCGATCGTCTCGTGGTTGACCTCACCCCATGTGACGAAGTCCTTGACCACCTGGAGCATCCCCTTTGTCGTAGATGTTTCCGGAAGCAGAACGCAATGGTTTGGTCTTGTGAGCTTCATCATGTCCATGGTCTCGACGGCAGTGCGTTGGATCTTCGCATGGCCCCTGATGCGTACTATGGCGATCGCGGCCATGTCACTGCGCCCCCTTCTGCGGTTCGGGTCCCGTTGGAGCAGGCGGTTCGTCTTCCTCGGGTTCTGGTGGAAGACCTGCGACATGTATCTGGACAGGTCCGGACATGATCTGGAGCCTGCTCTTCTGCTCATCGGTTACCCTCAGCTGGGACGTCTTCCTCAGGGCTTCGAACGCCGCGATGGAGTAGTTGATGGTCGTCTTAGTGTGTCCCTCTGTGAATCCCCAGGCGTCCTTGATGCCCGCCATCCTGATGACGCTCTTGGCGATGTCGCCCACCGCGAGGCCCGTGCCTCTCGGAGCCGGCTTCAGGTTGACCACGACCGAGCCAGAATGGCCAGAGACCTCGAACGGCAACGAGTGAGGTGTGAGGCATCCGCATTGCCATGAACCGCACCCCCTCTTGATCTCGATCATGTTCAGCTTCGCAACATCGATCGCTGCCCTGATTGCAGGTCCGACCTCCTTGCCCTTCAGCCTTCCCAGGCCGACGAATCCGTCGTAGTTGCCCACGACGACGGTGATGGCGAACCTCACTCTGCGGCCAGAGTCCGTCATACGCTGGACCATGTTGACGTCTAGGACTTCGTCCGCGAGTTCAGGCAGGAGTATGTCCACTATCTCAGGCTCCCTCAGCGGCAGCCTGCTCCTGAGCGCCTCGCTCATCGTGGTTATCTTGCCCTCGACGACGAGCCTTCCTAGCCTCGTCTTGGGAATCCAATCACTCATTAGTCGCACCTCCGATCTTGCTCTTCGCGCTCTCGAACATGGCAGCCGTGCCCTCATGCATGTGCTTGCCGCTTATCCTGTCATCGCTCGGGAGCATCACGTCACTGTGCGGGATGTCTATGCCGGCGTCGAGCATGCCCTTCAGGGCTGCGAAGATCGCCGCGCCCTTCGTGGGCTTTCTCAGCCCGAGGTCCAGGACGGCCTCTTCTATGCCCTTCTCCTTGGCCCTCTTCCCCGCAAGGAAGCCTGTGAGATACGCACCTGGTGTGCTCTTGCCAGAGGCGGTCCATCCGAACTCCAATAGCTCGATTGAGACCGCGGTCGCTAGGACGACATCTCCCTTGTCCAAGTAATCGATGAACTGGATCCGCATGTTCTTGTTCGACTTCCTGACGACGGCCCTTGGGCTGCCGCCCTTGATGAGCGCTGCCCTGTGCCTGTAGTCCGTTCGACCTTCTCGCCTTCTCCTGAACGGGACTTTGTATCTAGGTCCTGTAGCCATCTTCATCACTCCTTCAGGATGCCCTCGGCCTTCAGGTGCGACTCCAGGTGCGGTCTGCTCTTGAAGACGCCTCCCTTAGCCTTGAGGTAGTACTTGCGGTAGGTCGCGGTGTCGATCTTCCCGCTCTCCCTCAGCTCCTTCAACTTCTGCCTGATGGGCCTGATGGTCTGCATCCAGCGCTCCTTGGAAGGCTTTCTTGCGCCCTTCTTGCCGCGCCTTGATCCGTGACCGCGTTGCCTTCCCTTACGCCTCTGGGCCAACTGGAACTCTGCTCTGCCCCTGGAGACGCCCTTCTTCTGTCTGGACGATACAGCGCCCGATGAGATGAGTGTTCGAACATCGGCACGAGTGATCGCATCCGACACGTCCTCAGCGCGGTTCGGGTCTATCCAGACCCTGTTCTCACCGCATTTCAGCAACTGGGATGCGATCCTTCTCTGGTTCTTCAGGTCCATGGATCATCCGCTCCTGTTGAGTACTCTGATCTTCAGCTCGTCCGCCTTCTCCTCGATCTCGAGCCTCTTCCTCATGCCGACCGAGTGCGCGACCCTTGCAGCCTCCTGCTCGGGCTTTATCTTCGCGAGGTCCTTCACGTTGTGGACCATTACTTCTCTGAATCCCGATGGGTGCAGGAACCTCGCCCCCCTCGGCGAGCCGTACCCGATCGAGACTACGGGCGATCTGTAACCGTAATGCTGCCTCATCTTGGAATGGCCGCCCCTGGGCCTGCGCCATTTCGCGGTCTGGAGCCTCTTTCTCCTGTGCCATTCCTGCCTGAGGAACTCAGGCCTTCGGGAATCTACTTCGGCGCGCTTCCTTAGGGCGTCGATGGTCTCCTTCGAGAGCTTCGGCTTCAGCTTGACCTGGTAGCCATCCTCGTCCTCGATCTCGACCTCCTCTTCCTCCTTCTCGCCCTTGCCCTTCTTCTTCGCGGGCTCCTCAGGCTCCTTCTCCTCCTTCTTCGTTTCCTTCTCCTCAGAGGCTTTCTTCGGGGTGGTCTTGACCTTTCTGATCTTGGGAGCCGGCTTCTCCTCCTTCTCGGCCTTCGGCTCAGCGCGCACCTTCAGGTCCTCCTTCCAGTGCTCGATGCTCTTCGGGCCAGCGCCCTTGAGGTGCTCGTGTATCTCCTTTGTCTTCTCCACGTCCTCGAGCGCAGCCGCGAGATCCTTCGGCGATTCGATCCCTATCGCCTCGAGCTTCGCGATGTACTCTTCCTTGAACATATGGAGTTCCATGAACTCGTCATGATGGGCTGACTTCTTCTCTGCCAAACCGTTCACCTCCCGGGCTTCTCGATGATGTAGATGCCGTCCTGGAAGACCCTGGGGTCGAACCCTTTGATCTTCGTGGCCCTCTCTATGTTGGCCGCTGTCTGTCCGGCATCCTCCAGGTTCGGCCCATTGAGCACGACCTGGTCTCCCTTGATCTGCACCTTTGTCGCCCCGAGTATGCTGGCCTTCCTCGGATGCTTCTCACCGAGGAAGTTCTCGATCAGGAATATGTCTCCCTTGACCATTGTCTTGATGGGGAAGTGTGCGTAGACGATCTTCATCTTGTACTCGTGGCCCGCGGTCGCACCGACGAGCATGTTCCGTATGTGCGCTCCGTAGGTCCCCACGAGCGCCTTCTCCCGCTTCCTAGGCATCTCGCTCGAGACCACCACGTGCTTTCCCTTGACCTCTATCTTCACCCGCGGGTGCACGAGCCTCTTCTGAACCTCTCCCTGAGGTCCCTTGACCTTGACGATGCCGTCCTCTATCTTGATCTGGACCTTATCAGGCACCTCGATATCGTCTTTCAAGAATCCTGCTCGCATCGTGGCCACCTCAATATACAAACGCCAGCAGCTTGCCGCCGACGCCTCCATTTCTGGCATCCATGTGAGTCACGACGCCCTTGGTGGTCGTGAGTATGAGCACCCCGAAGTCCTGTGCTGGAAGGTACCTGGATTCGAACTTCTCCAGGTCCGCTACCTTGACCGAGTGCCTCGGCCTGATGACTCCGCAGTCGTTGATCTGGCCGGACAGGGCCACCTTGAACATCCTGCTTCGGCCGTCCTCCACGAGCTCGAACTGCCTGATGTAGCCGCTCTCCTGCATGACCTTGAGGACGCGGCCGATCAGCTTCGAGGAGGGTCGTACTATGCATTCGCCCTTGCCAACCTTCTCGGCATTCTTGATGACCGCCATCGCGTCGTTGAGTGTGTCGTGTTGCATGTCATCTCACCTCATGAGTACTTCCTGAACCCGATGTTGGGTGCGATCTCCCTGAAGCACTGCCTGCACAGGTGCATCCCGTATCTCCGGATGATGCCCCTCTTTCTTCCGCATCTGGTGCATCCGACAGTCCTTCCGAACTTCTTCTTAGGCTTCAATCGACCACCTCCACACCGAACTTCGATTTGACGAACTCGACGCCTTCTTTCCGGCCGACCCTGTGGTGCTTCGAGATCCTGCTCCGCAGCACCTTCCTCTTTTGGACCCTCTTGCCAGCCCTTCCTATGGACGAGCAGACGTCCAGGCCGAATATGCCAATCTCGGGGTCGTACTTCATCCCCGGGAAGTCCGTATAGTCCTGGATCCCGAACGAGAAGTTCCCCGTGGGGTCGAATGAGTATGTAGCGATCCTGTTCTCCCTGATCCAGAAGGCCTTCTTGACGAACTCCTCGGCCTCCTTGCCCCTCAGGGTGACCTTGCATCCTATCTGCATGCCCTCTCTGATGCCGAGGTCTCTGTTGGTCGTCTTCGCAACGGTCCTCACCGGCTTCTTGCCAGTGACCATCTTCAGGACCTTCTCAGCCTTCAGGAGCCTCTCGCCAGCGTCTCCTACTCCTATGTTGATGACGGTCTTCTCCAGGCGGATCTGCCTCATCATGTTGGCTTCGGTCATGCGACCTTCGCCTCCAGCAGCTTGATCTCCGGAGCCTTGTCGCCGACCACGAAGACGTTCTCCTTGATCGTGCTGAACCCCTCCTTGAATGTGACGAGGTTCGGCGCCGACCCTCTCCTTATCTGGTAGTTCTCTATCGTCTGCACGCTACCAGGGTGCGAACCGCCGATAAGCAGGGCCATGCTGCCCTTCTCGAGCTTGAAGTTCTTGACGAGCTTCTGCGAAGGCACATCGATCTTGAGCACATCGCCCGTCTTGTACTGGTCCTTTGCAAGGATCATGCATCTTCCGTCGTGCAGGTTCAGCTGCACCTTGCCCTTCCGGATGACCTTCTTCCCGTCGATGCGCGCGAGCTTCCAGCCCTTCTCGGAATCGTCGATCGACACGAGCTTCAGCTGCGACTTGTAGTCCACGAGCATCCTGTAGCTCTGCTTCGTCTTGAGGATCGTGACGACGTCCATCAGCCCGACTGGATACTTGTAATCCGTGACGATCTTGCCATCCACCGAGACGCCTCTGCTCCCGATGATGAACCTGGCCTCCCTGGCGTTGTCGCACAGCTTCAGCATGTCGCGCACTACCGCGAGCAATGGCATCGCCTCCCTAGTCCCGTGGGGTCCTGGGGATGGCTTAGTCACCCAGTGGCTGGTCTTCCTCGGGATGGCCCAGGTGTTCGGTGCCGCCATTCTCTTCATGTGCTTCTTCATATCAGCTCACGCCCCCCTTGAGGCTGTCCAGCTTCTCCTTTCTCCAAGGGTCCGACAGGTCCAGCTTCGTCAACATCACGTCCGACGGGTCGACCGGCTTCGGCTTCTGCGTGCCGTCCGCCTTCGGGATCGTGACGTTCTCGACAATTATCTTGCAGCTCTTCAGGTCCACGGACGCCACCTTGGCCTCCGAGGTCTTGAAGTCCTCGTTCCCTCTGAGGATCTTGACGGTGTCTCCCTTCCTCACCGGGAGCGAGCGGACGTTGTACTCCGTCATCAGCGCGGAGTCCAGGTGCGCTGAGACCATCCTCTTCTTCTTGTGCAGGGGCGCGTTCGCCCTCCACTTCCTCTGCTTCCTCACCTTGGTGCTCGTGGTAACCATGGCACTCACTCCCCTACACTATCATCGAGGCCGTCGCCGCGATCCTCGGCCACCTCTCGGCGGCCTCCCTCGCAACCGGTCCCTTGATGTCCGTTCCCTTTGTCTCGCCCGTGTCGGTGACGAGAACAACTGCGTTGTCCTCGAACTGGACCATCGTGCCCTCGGGCCTTCTGAAGGGCCGCCTCTGGCGTACGATGACCGCCCTGAACAGCTGTTTCCTCGTCTCGGGCGAGCCCTTCTTGACCGTGACGACGCACATCTCTCCGAGGGCAGCGTTCGGGTACCTTCTCTTGGTTCCGTGGTACTTCGGGACGCTTACGACCTGGACGATCTTGGCGCCTGTGTTGTCTATGCAGTCCAACCTCGCTCCGGTCGGTATGCCCCTCGTCTGTCTTCCTGGGATGCCTTTCATCGCGCTCACCTACTTCTTATTCTCAATGACTACGTATGACACTCTCTTGCTCAGGGGCCGGCACTCCATGATGCTGACCTCGTCCCCGAGCTTGATCTGAAAGCATGGAGGAGAGTGTGCGAGGTACCTGCTGGTGCGCTTCTCGTACCTCTCGTACTTCGGCATGAACCGCATGTACTCTTTCTCGATGACTACCGTGCTCTGCATCTTCGTGGAGACCGCGGTGCCCTTGAGCACCGTGCCTCTGACCGACATCTGTCCGTGGAACGGACAGTGGATGTCCTTGCACGTCTCCTTCGGTGCCTCGACATCGAGTCCTATGTCCTTCACGCCTGGCCTGGCCGCCTTCTTGACCTTCTCTGCCATCGCATCTCACCCTACCGCACTTTCTTGATCCTGTCCTCAGGTCTGAACTTGATTTCCTTGCCGGAGACTATGTGGGATTCCTGGCCTTCGACGAACCTGAACCTGCAGCAGTCCTTGGGCACCATCTTCTCGGCCCCGTCCTGCTCTATGGTGAAGGTGTTCCTCGTCTCGTCCACGACCCTTCCCTTGACGCCGACATACTCGGCGCAGGTCGATTCCAGGACCTCCACTCCAAGTCCGATGAACTCCCGTCTCCGGAAATCTCCTACACTCATGCTCGGTTTCCTCACTCCACGGAGAACCCCAGCTCCTCGAGGACCTCTTTGACCTTCTTCTTGTGCTCGCCCTGCAGCTCGATCCGCCCTTCCTTGGCGGTCCCGCCTGCGGCACACCTGGTCTTGAGCTTCCTTGCGAGGTCGTCCAGATCGATGTCCGTCGCGTCGATCCCGTCGACGACGGTCACGATCTTACCGTACCTTCTGGTGTCCGTGAGTATCCGTATCTTCTGCTGCTCCTTCGCTATCTGCTCACACATGCACAGCTCTTCGGGCAGTCCACACACCGAGCATATTCCTGCCATTACTTCTTCTCCTCCTTCTTCGGCTTCTCAGCCTTCTCCTTCTTAACCTTGGGTTTCGGTATCTCCTTCTTCGCATCGTTCGCGAGCTTCTTGGGGCCGGCCTTCACGGCCTCTGCCACATCTATCTCGCGCATGATCGTGTGAATCCTGGCAACGTTCGTCCTCAGAGCCCTGATCTTGCC
>CAZTFD010000020.1:0-14008 GCA_964612225.1 uncultured Thermoplasmata archaeon
CGATGCCTGATGTAGTAGAACAAACGACCAAGAACCTGCAGGCGTGGGTGGTCAAGGTCGCTCCGGGGCATGCTCCTGCGCTCATGGAAAGGACGGTTGACTCAGCCATCAGCTCGGGGGCACAGGTCCTCGTGATGAGGGCAGACATGGTCTTCGGCCTGGACCACGTCCGTAGTGCTCTGTTCCATGCGAAGAAGGCCATCGATGAACGGCGCAATTCCTCGGACTCTCTCTCAATGGAATCACTTCTCTATGCCTCGGGCGAGAGGCAGCTCTCGAGTGCTGTAAAGAAGATGTGCGTTGACCTCACGACGGAGGAGGTGGTGGTCGCGCGATTGTCAGAGGGGGATGTGGAGGCAGACAGCACATGGAGGATTCTGGATGACAAACCTCACGACATCTCGATCGAACGGCTCAAGAGGTTCGGCATCAACCAACAGGAACTCGATACCATCGGCTCAAGAGATCCAGGGGACCTCGTGCTTGAGAGGGTTGCCGCAGTCGACATCATCAAGAAGTGATGGGCCCTCCTACCGAACCACACGCTCGACGTGCTTAATTACCAGCTAATGCGATGCCGATGGCCGGTCCGAGATTATGCCCACGATTGTTGAATGCGTCCCAAATTTCAGCGAAGGGCGGAGGAAGGATGTGATAGACAAGATCGTCTACTCCATCAGGTCCGTCCCTGGTATCAAGATACTGGATGTCGAATCGGACCCCGACCACAACAGGTCAGTCATCACATTCACCGGTGGCAAGGATACAGTGCAAGAAGGCGCGTTCAGAGGGGCGAGGGCGGCATCCGAACTGATAGACCTTAACAAACACAAGGGACAGCATCCGCGCATGGGGGCGCTCGACGTCCTCCCCTTCGTGCCGATATCAGGCGTCACCATTGAAGATTGTGTCGAGATAGCGCACAAGGTCGGTGCGAGGATCGGGAAGGAACTCAAGATTCCAGTCTACCTTTATGAGTCGGCGGCGAAGAAGCCCGAAAGGGTCAATCTGGAGAATGTGCGGAGGGGCGAGTTCGAAGGGCTAAGACAGTCGATCCTGACGGACGAGTCCAGGTACCCGGACTTCGGCCCCAGGATGCTCCATCCGACGGCAGGGGCCGTTGCGGTGGGCGCCAGGATGCCTCTGATCGCATTCAACGTCGACCTGAAATCCACTGATGTGAGCATTGCCAAGGAGATCGCCAAGAAGATCAGGGCCAGTAGCGGCGGATTGCCAAAGGTCAAAGCCCTCGGGTTCGCACTAGAGGCGAGGGGCACGGTCCAGGTATCGATGAACCTGACGGACTATACTGTGACTCACATCTCGACAGTATTCGAGGCTGTCAAGAAGGAGGCCCAGGAACGAGGGGTCGAGATAGTGGAGAGCGAGATCGTCGGCCTCATACCTTTAGATGCGGTGTGCGACCTCGCAGCGAAATTCCTGAAGATCAGCCAGTTCTCGAGCAGCCAAGTTCTGGAGAGGAGAATTTGGGGTTGAAGGACTTCGATGCTTTGCATGGGTTCTGTCTCGAGCTGTCGTCCGATCAGCCTTCTCCCGGAGGGGGCACTGCGGCTGCGGCCGCAGGCGCGATGGCCGCTTCACTTCTTGCCAAAGTGTGCGCGATAACTGCAAAGAGCAAGAAGCACGAGGCCAAGAAGCCGGCGCTCGAGAAGCTCCAGGCATCGCTGACCGCTTTGAGGGATGACCTTGTATCTCACGCCAAGGAGGATGCTGACTCATACGACAAGGTGGTCCTAGCGTCCAGGGCCAGAAGAGCGCATGAGAATCCGAAGACCGTCGAGAACTTCCAGAAAGCCTTGGGGCATGCTGCGAGCGTCCCTCTTGAGACAGCCTCGGCATGTGTCGATGTCCTGGAGAAGGCCGTACATGTCGCGGATCTCGGGACCAAGAGCGCTTCTTCGGACATCGGCGTGGCCGTGCTCTTGGCCGAGGCCGGCTTCAGAGGTGCCGCGATGAACGTGAACATCAATCTGGACGACCTCTCGGATGCATCCTTCGCCAGACAAGCCATAGACAGGCTCAAGAAGGACGAGAAAAGAGCCAAGGACCATGTCAGAAACGCCCTCTCCAGACTGTCCGGAATCGGTGGAAATTGACCCGGACGCATCGCCTCAGCCAGCAACGTATCAGTATTGATACACTCAACGATACTTTTATAAGAAGCCAGAAAAATGATAACACGCATAGAGCCTGTCAGCGACCTATCGGTATTCTAGGCGCTGGCGCACGGAGCTTGGTGTAACTTGTCGGGAAACTACCTGAAGAGCCTCCAATTAGCAAAGCAGCTAGAGGAGAGAGCCAAGGAGGCTACCAAGAACAGAGAGATCGCCGAGAGAGAGCATGACTCACTCGAGACTTTCCTGGAGAAGTGCAAAGACAGCGATGTCGATCTCAGCGAGGTAGAGAAACCGCAGATGGATTTCGAAGCTGCGATAGCCTCGAAAGACTACCAGTCCGCAATCGCACATTCCAGGAAGGGGTTGGAGCTCGCTAAGGGAGCCTACCTCCGTAGGATTGGCGATGTGGCTGATTCCGTTGACGGACTCATCAACCTGGTCCAGGGGACTGGCAACGAGTCCAAGACAGCTCTCGACATGCTGGAGAAGAGCAAGGAGAGAGTCGTTGCCGACGATCTTGAAGGCGCGATGAAGCTCGCAAAGAGCGCCTACGACGCTGCCGAGCGGACTCTCCACGAGGTCTTTGCCAAGTTGTTCTCGCAGGCCCAGGAAACGATCATGCAGGCCAAGGAATTCGGAGACGATGTGACCATCTTCGATGACCAGCTGGCCAGGGCGAAGAGCGCTCTCGAATCACAGGAATACGAAGCCTGCATGACGGAGATCCAGGAGGTCCTCGAGGGCGCCGGAGAGGACCTTAAGTCTCAGGTCAATTCCGCAATATCGAAGGCTGAGGAACTGATCTCGGCTGGGGAAGAGCTCGGGGCGGACATGTCTCGAGTCAGGGCTCATACTGACAAATCCAAATCAGCGCTTTCATCACTCAAGTTCAAGGAAGCCCTCTCGTACGCAAAGAAGGCCGAGGGGGACGGGGAGAACGCCATCTCGACCAGATTCCAGGATCTTGCCAGGGAGACGAGAGAAGCAATCAAGAAGATGAAGAACGCGAAGGAGGACGTGACGGTTCCGCAACAGCTCCTCGACCAGGCGGTCAATGCGCTCAAGGAGAAGAAATACATCGAGGCCCTCCACGCGCTGAACACCGCCCATGACAAGATGCACAAGGTGGAGTTCGAATCTGTACTGGAGGTCATCTCCAGAGCAAGGGACAGGTTCGTGCTGGCCAAGAAGGTCGGCGTCGACATGACCAAGGCGATCCTGCTGCTCAACACCGCCAGGGACAACCTCAAGCTCGGAAAGTTCGAGGACGCGATGAGCTATGCCGAGCAGAGCTGGAAAGAGGTGGACACAGCACTGCAGATGTTCTACAAAGCCCGGGACGACCTCGTCGAGCTCGCAAAGGCTGTGAAGTTCGCATCCGATCTGGGCGCGGACACGACGAAGATCAAGGTGATCTTGTCAGATGCGAGGAAATACTTTGAAGATAAGGATTACGAGAAGACGACGGGGTCAAGTGCGACCGGCATCGTCGAAGCGAAGAAGCTGACATACGACAGGACCATGCAGGAGATCGATGTCGCGGACAAGGCCCTGAAACTCTCGAAGGAGATCGGAGCCGATGTCACCGAGGCTGAAGGCATCCTGCAAAGGGCACTCGACAGCATGTCCAAGGAGGACATGATGGAGAGCGTCGCTCAGGCGAAATCCAGCAGAGAGGCGGCGAACGCCGCCATGACCAGGGTGATGAGCGACCGGCTGCAGAACATCGACCAGTTCGTCAAGGGTTACACTACCGATGATGCCCTCTCGGAGCTGAGCGAGACCATCACACAGGCCAGACAGCACATCGCCACCATGGAGTTCGACAAGGCCCAGGGCCTGCTGAAGCAGGTGACCCATAGGATTGAGACGATCGGCCAGGTGGAGTGCGATAAGCTCATCGCGACTGCGACCTCCAAGATCGAGATGGTCAGGTCGATGGAAGGCGACCCTTCGGACATCGAAATCCTACTCACGCGCGCCAATGAATCCCTCTCGAGGAGAGTTTTTGAAGACGCCATGGCCAGGGCAAGGGAGATCATCCAGAGCTCGGACGAGCTCATGAACAGACTGGTCCAGAAGGAATTTTCCTCTGTCAAAGACTCGCTCGAAGAGGCGAAGTCCGTCGGCATCGACATAGACGAAGCCAAGTTGCAGCTGAAGGAGGCCCTCCGACAGGCTGAAGAGGAGGACTTCGGCGAGGCGTTCAAATCAATACGGGGCACCAAGGTGTCCCTCCAGAAGGAGATAGCGAGATTCGATCAGGTCAAGGACAAGATCCGCAGGACCGAGGGGCTGATCTCCGAGGCCGGCAAGACGAAGGCTGATGTGACACCCCTCGTGCGGAGGCTAGACCAGGCCCGGAGCAAGTTCTCTGACGGCAGGCTCGAGGATGCGGAGAGGCTCTTGGACGAGGTCATGGCGGAGACGGAGAAGAGCCTAGGGATGTACCTCGCCGCGAAGCTCATATTGAGCTCGAAGGAGAACATAGATCTGGCCCAGCTGCATGGAATAGAAACCGAGCCAGCATTGAAGCTCCTTGGAAAGGCGAAGGACTTCATGAAGACGAAGAACTACGACCAGGCCCTCGCCACCGCCAAGGAATGCGAGGAACTCTCCCGAAAGACTATCGCGACATCCATTACCGAGATGATCAGGAGCCTCCAGAGGCTGCTCACCGACGCTAGGAACGTGGGAGTGGACACCCTTGGACCGGAGAAGCTCAGCCAGAAGGCAGGGGAACTCGCAAAGGCCGGGGACTATGTAGAGGCGCTCAGATGCATAGCTTCTGCGAAAGAGGACATCAACCATGTCAAGAGCCTGAGCTCGCAGGCTGCGCTCGAGATAAGGGTCGCCAGGAACAACCTGAAGGACGCCGAGACGCTGGACATGGACGTGGGGCGCGCGCGCGAATTCCTCGAGCAGGCCGTCGAGGCGCTCACGAGGCATCAGTATGCCATCGCGCTCGAGCTAGCGAGGAAGTCCGCGGAGGCATCCTCCGATGTTACAAAGTCCAGGATCTGGGGAACGCTCGAGAAGCTCAAGGAAAGGATCGAGAAGTCCGCTTCAGAGGGGCTACAGCTCGGGATGGCGGAGAGGTATGTCGCCGAGGGGATCCAGGCGTACAACGAGACCAGATATCAAGATTCACTCAAGCTTGCCATGAAGTGCGAGACCGAGATGGAGCGTGCGGAGCTGCAGCGCGACATCAGCACAAGAGCGGTCGAGATGGCCCGCAGGAAGCTCACGGACGCAACGGACGATGGCGCCAAGACCGTCCATCTGACAGAATCCGTGGAGAAGGCCGAGAGGCTGCTCTCCGAGGGAAAGTACGTCGACGCGATGACTGCCGCTATCGAGAGCGGCGACGAGCTTCACCTGATCGGAGAGAACCTGGACAGCTCCAGGATCGAGATGAGCACGGCCAGGGAGCGCATCGAGAGGCTCAAGCGGGTCGGGATCGACACATCGGAGTGCGATGAGATGCTCGACATGGCCCAGGACTACATCACGGCGCACGAGTTCGCCAAGAGCAAGGACGCGCTCAAGCGTGCGACGGCCAAGGCCGAATCGCTCTTCGAGGACTCCATCAAGGACATCATGGAGCAGAACAAGCTCATGATCGAGAAGGCCAAATCCATGGGGATAAACACGAAGCCCGCCGAGGACCTGCTCGAGGTCGCGAACACATCGTTCACGGAGAAGCTCTGGGATTTCGCCTACCAACAGGCACTCGCATGCAAGGACAGCAGCATCTCGCTGATATCCAAGAAGATCACCAACCTGATAGACGATGTCGAGAGCAAGACCGAGGGGCTCAGGAGGATCGGGGCGTCGGTCAACCTGGTGGAGAAGTACGTGGATGAGGCGAGGAAGGCCCAGGACAAGGAGGATATCGAGGGGGCTTTCCAGCTTCTAATGGATGCCGACCGAAAGACGATGGGCCTTGAGGACGCTCACAAGAAGTACCTGGACATATCGATGGCCGCTGAGAGCGCCATGGAGAACCTCGGAAAGTACGGGATCTCCAAGAAGGAGCCTGAGCGGCTGATAGCGATGGCCGAGATCGAGAAGGAGAAGGACTACGACTCCGCGATAGAGCTCGTCTCGGAGGCTCTTGATACAGCAAAGGAGCTGATCGAGGCATGCTCGGCAGACATCACGGGCAGCCTGTCTGCGATGGGCCTTCAGGAGAAGGTAAAGAGCGAGTTCATTGTCAATGTGAAGAACACCGGAAAGGCCCTAGCCAAGGACATCACGGTGAAGGTCATAGGAGATTTCGAGGTCCTCGATGCAGAGACAATCGCTGCTCTCAAGGCGGGCGCCGAGCACCAGCTGAAGGTGAGAGTGGTACCGAACACGAGCGGGAACGTGCCCATCAAGCTGACGGTGACGAGCAGGAGGCAGTTCGACGGCAAGCCGCAGGCTTTCGAGATAGAGGACAGCGTCAACGTGTTCCCCGCAGGCCCGCCGTTCAAGCTCGGCAGGTCCACTGAGACCACGAGATGCATCTCATGCCAGGGCAGGATAAAGCCAGGCTTCGACATAGTCACTTGCAGGTGCGGAGGCCAGCTGCACCTATCGTGCGCCAAGAGGACCGGCGAGTGCCCGGTATGCGGGCAGAAGTACACGTTCTAGCCAGAACCCGCAATCTTCGCCTTCGAGATCCTGATCGCAGGCGTGTTGACGCCGAACACGTCCCGGGATTCGTCGCCCACCATGTCGATCCTCGAGAACAACTCGAAGAGGCCTATGCCTATCGTCGCCTGCTGGATGGACTCGCCCAGCTCCCCCTTGTCGATCTTGAAGCTCTCCATCATGAGCCCTGAAAACTCACCAGTCGCAAGATTCGGGTGGTCATAGGTGATGCGGAGATAGACGCCCTTCCTGGTCTCCTCGAGCATCTCCTGCACGCTTGAATCGCCCTCGGCAACCACCAGGTTCGAGCTGGAGATCGCAGGTGGCCTCCTGAAGCTCCACATGATGCCACCTCTCGAGGAATTGCCTGTGCTCTCGACGGAATCCTTCCCCGCTGTATAGCTGTCATGCAGATAGGACTTCAGGACGCCCTTCTTGACCAGCGGCTTCGCGAAGGCTGGAGTGCCCTCGCCGTCAAATGCATAGCTTCCGACGGCCCACTTGACAGTCGGATCATCGACGATCGTGAGCGCCTCCGACCCAATCTTTTCTCCCAGGCGGCCGGCAAGATAGCTCCTCTTGCGCTGTACGCCCTCGGCGTTCGTCCCATCTCCGATAGCCGTCGAAAGGACGAATCCAAATGCCAGCGGGTCCCAGACGACCGGGAGGTCGCCTGTGTCGATCTTGGTCTGCTTCAGACCCTTGATGGCATGCTCCCTCGCACTCTTCCCCACTTTCTCGAGCATGGTCCTGTCGAGTCTTCGTGTCCATCCCATGTCGACACCAGAGAACATCCTTGAACCTGATGTGGCAACTGCTTCCGTGCTCACGTCGAAAGATGACAGTCTCTGGGAGCCTGAGAATCCTCGACTGTTCGCGAATGCCAGCGTACCGTATCCTGCACCGACGCTCGCGTTTGCAGACGTGATCCTCTTGTCGTCCGCAGCCCAATCGGCCAGGGAGATGGCCATGGCGACTATCTCGTCCGGTTCGAGCTTAGCTACCTTCGGATCGTACAGGCCAGGTACCTTCGCAGGATTGCTCTTCTCCGGCAGCCCGTGGAAATCCGGGTCCGGCGTCCCAGCCCTTGCAAGAGAGACCGCCAGATCCGCGATCCTCTTTATGGATGACCAATCATGGCCAGTGCAATAAGAGAATCCGGAGGAACCGCCCTTGAAGGCTCTTACGGCCACTCCGGGGTCTGTCATCGTGTTCGCCTGCTTCATCGAGCTCTTCTCTATCTCAGCGGACACATGCATGGAATCCGCGACAAGAACATCGCAATCGGAAGGTCCGAGCTTCATCACGTATCGAACCGCCTTCTCTGCAAGGTCAATCATTTCAACCATAGAATCACCCCTCAGGCGAGGCCTCCAACGACCATGTTCGCCACCCGCATATGAGGCCCGCCGTCAGTAGTCCTGGCAGACTGGCCGGATTTACCGCAGTAGCCCGGGTCTCCGAGCATGAAGTCGTTCCCTATGCCCTCGACATTCTGGAGGACGTCCATGATCATTCCGGAGATGGACGCATCCCTGTGCCTCTGTCCTATCTCTCCATTCTTGATCTCATAGGCCTCGTCGCCCTTGAACATGAACTGGCCCTTAGCAGGTTCCACATAACCGTACTGGCTCCCCTGTATGAGCATGCCGTGCTTTATCCCCTCGAACAGCTCGTCCTTCTTCCAATCCCCGCCCTCGATGTACGTATTGCTCATGCGGATGATGGGCGTGTTGCTGTATGCCTGGGCGCGGGCCGAACCGTTCGGCTCCACGTCCAGCCGACTGCTCGACTCGAGGTTGTGCATCCATCCTTTCAGGACTCCGTTCTCTATGAGAACGTGCTTCTTCGCCTTGACTCCTTCCCAGTCGATGGAGAAATAGCCGAATGTGTTCTTGATGGTAGGATCATCGATCAGGGTGACGCCTTCGTTGGCGACCTTGCGTCCGATCTTTCCCTCCAACACCGAGGCTCCGGCTAGAACAGCGTCCGCCTCGCAAGCGTGTCCGAAGGCCTCGTGGGCCATCAGGCCTGTCATCTTGTTGTCAAACACCACCGTGAACTTGCCCGCAGGGACCGGCTTGGAGTCCAGAAGACGCAATGCCTGAGCAGCTGCATCAACGCCAAGGTCGACGGATTCCTTCTTCTGCATCAGTTCGTACCCCCCGACATTCCCAGAGGCTGAATGGCCGCGCTGAACGATCCCCTCGGACTTCGCGTAGGCTGAGCATGCAGCCACGACCCAGCGCTCGGTTATCCGAGCCAGCGTCCCGAATGAGTTCGCAACTACACGGTCCGCCTCGAGATCATCGTAGCGGGCGTTAGTGCTCGATATCCTCGAATCCATCTTCCGCATGGCCTTGTCCTGGGAGAGAACGAACGTGAGCTTGTCCTCGATCCTGACATCCATCGGTTTTATCCGGCACTTGTATTCCTCGCCCTTCCTGACGGCCTTCGCGTGCTTCATCTCGAACTTGATCTTCGCCCTCGCACGGGCGACCTTCGCCATCTTCACGGCGGAGGCAGCGGCACTCTTCAACGAAGGTGATGTGATGTTGTTTGTCGAGGCGAAGCCCCAGGCGCCGCCGATGAATGCGCGAAGTCCGCACCCGGACTCGCGCTGGGAGGAGAGGGTCTTCGTCTTGCCGTCCATGACGACGATGTTCGTGCCGATGGCTGATTCCATCCTGAGGTCGGCGAACTCCGCACCCAGCTTCAGGGCGTTTTCAATCGTGGCTTCTGCGAGATCTTCCATTTATCCACCTGGTTGTTGCTTTACGATTCAGGATCTGACAGTCAGAAGTACCTATCGCCTCATGTGCGACGGAATCCACAGGCGCTTTCCGCAGCCTGAATGAAGACGCCCTGCGAGATCATCTCCGCGACCTTCTCGATCTCCTTGGAAAGGGATCTGTCCTCCTCGATTGGAGGGACTTCCTTCCGCAGGACCCCTTTGACCTTCTCGATCGCGGGGCTGGATGACATATGTATGAAATCGATACCCTGGGCAGCCGTGATCATCTCGATCGCGATAACCCGCCTTACATTCTCGGTAATCGTGCGGGCCTTCCATGCAGCCGTCGCGCCCATGCTGTTGTGGTCCTCCTGGTTGGCGCTTGTTGGTATGGAGTCTGCGGAGGCTGGATGCACGAGAACCTTGTTCTCGGAGACGATGGACGCTGCAACGTACTGGGGGACCATCAGGCCGGAACCCACTCCGCCGTGCCGGGTCAAGAACGCCGGCAGGCCGCTCAGCTTGTCGTCCACCATCCTAGCGGTCCTTCTCTCGGAGAAGCTTCCGAGCTCGTGGACCCCAAGTCCCAGGAAGTCCATCGCGAGAGCGAGCGGCTGACCGTGGAAGTTGCCTCCGGATATCACCATGCCGTCGTCCGGGAAGAAGAGCGGGTTGTCCGTGGCGGAGTTCATCTCGACTCCGAGGACGTCCTGAGCGTACCAGATGGCGTCAATGCTGGCGCCTATGACCTGAGGAATACAACGCAGAGAATACGCGTCCTGGATCTTCGGGCAGTCGTGGTGCGAAACCATGATCTCGCTCCCTTGGACGAGCGAGAGCATGTTCCTGGAGACATGCAACTGGCCCTTGTGCGGCCGGACCTTGGAGATCCTCATATCGAACGCGGAGGACGTGCCCTTCAACGCCTCGAGAGACATGGAAGCAGCTATCTGGGCGTTGTCTGCGATGATGGCAGCATCCTTGGCCGTCAGAACGCCCACAGCTCCCATTGCCTGTGTTCCGTTGATAAGCGAGATGGCCTCCTTAGGCTCTAGCGAAACGGGAGACAACTTCTTCCTCTTCAGTGCCTTCATGCCGGCTTCAAGACCTTTTCCAGCGTCCGCCTCGCCCTCACCGATCATGACGAGCCCGAGATGTGCAAGCATTACCAGGTCGCCGCTAGCTCCTACGGATCCTTGCCTCGGAACGCTCGGGTGCACTCCGCTGTTGAGCATGTCGACGAGCATCCTGACGATCTCTTGCCTGACACCGGAGTATCCTTTCGCGAGCGCGTTCGCCCTCAGAAGCATCATGGCCCTGACTATCTCGACCGGATAGCGCTCTCCCACGCCGCATGCGTGGCTCCTGAGAAGGTTGATCTGGAGGTTCTTGAGCTCCTCAGGCGGGATCCTGACATCCACGAGCTCTCCCACGCCCGTGTTGATGCCATAGATGATCCTGCCGTCCTCGACGAGCTTCTCCAACGCCTTCCGGGACTTGGTCATCCGGTCCCTCGCAGCTGGCGCGAGCTCCACCTTTGCCGACTCACGAGCCACTCGAACGACCTTCTCCATCGTCAGGCTCTCGCCGTCTATCTTCACGACGTCCTTTGAACGACCGATTGAATCCGACATTCAAGACCGCCAACTGATTAGAGGCGCGTATCCGCCTAGACATATCTGAAGCTGACGGCGGCTATTAAGGAGCTTTGTCCCGGATGGGGATGAACTTGTATCCGTAGTGGATGACGCCGGACGGACCCTCGTCGCTGAGCTTCCTTAAGGTTGCCCTGACCGGCGTGCCGATGCTGATGTCGCATGCATCGCAGTCTATGACCTGGCCTGTGACCCTGGCACCTTCATCCAGCTCGATCATTGCGACTATGTACGGCTTCTGCAGGCTGAGCTCCTCGAGGCCGTCCTGGACCTCCGTGAAGGAGAATACCTTGCCCTCTCCTTTCAGCTTCACGCGCTCTATCTTGCCCATGCTCTTCCTGTGGCAGACCGGGCAGATCGCCCTTGGCGGGAAGAAGTGCCTTCCGCAGCTGTTGCACTTGATGCCCACCATGTTGTACCTGCTCTCGTTCTCTCTCCAGAACCTCGGTGCAGTGGCCATCTCAAGCCCTCCTGAAAAGGTGCACGACCACTGTCGCGCCCGTGCCGCCGACATTATGCGTCAGGCCGACAGCCGCGTCCTTCACCTGTCTCTTGTCCGCCTTGCCCCTGAGCTGAGCCACGATCTCGACAGTCTGTGCCAGTCCGGTCGCGCCGATCGGATCTCCCCTGGCCTTGAGGCCGCCTGAAGAGTTGATCGCAATCTCGCCCGCAAGTCCGGTGAGCCCGGCCTCTGTTGCCTTGCCGCCCTCGCCCTTCTTGAAGAACCCGAGGTCCTCGATGGCAAGTATCTCGCTTATCGTGAAGTTGTCATGGACCTCGGCGACATCGACGTCCTTCGTTGTCAGGTTCGCCATCGCGAACGCCCTCTTCGCCGCCACCCTGGTCGCCTCCATCGTGCATATGTCCTTCCTGTCGTGGAGCGAGAGCGTGTCGCTCGCCTGGCCGGAGCCGATGATCTCGATCGGGACCTCCGTGAATTTCTTGGCCATGTCCAAGGGGCACAGGACCACAGCGGCAGCCCCGTCCGAGCTCGGGGCGCAGTCGAACATTCTCAGTGGGGATGAGACGATTGGAGATCCAAGGACTGTCTCCCTCGTGATCTCGCGCTGGAACTGCGCCTTCGGATTGAGTGAACCGTGCTTGTGGTTCTTGACCGCGACATCCGCCAGCTGCTCCCTTGTGGTGCCGAACTCGTGCATGTGCCTCTTGGCGATCAGGGCGTGCAGAGCGGGGAAGGTAGCCCCTAGGACTGTCTCCCACTCCTGGTCTGCAGCTGATGATTGTATGACGGCCGATTCGACGTCGCTCACGTCGGTCATCTTCTCGGCACCGCCGACCACGACCACGTCGTGCAGGCCAGATGCCACCGCCGTGAATCCCTGTCTGAGTGCAAGGCCTCCGGAAGCTCCGGCGGCCTCGACTCTCGTCGCGGGGATGTGGTCCCTCGCGAGTCCGGTGTAGTCCGCTATCAGGGCGCCTATGTGCTCCTGCTCGATGAACCTGCCAGCGGACATGTTCCCCACGAAGAGGGCGTCTATCTTGTCTGCTGAGATATTCGCATCAGCGACCGCAGCGAGCCCCGCCTGGATGCCAATGTCCCTGAAGGATTCGTCCCAGAGTTCACCGAACTCGGTGGCACCGACTCCAATGACCGCAACTCGTCTCATGTTCACTCACTCCCCAGGAGAATCTTGCCCCTGAACTTCGCATAGGCCGCATAGTCCAGGAACTTCAGGTTGTCGTTCATCTGGACTATCGTGGGCGCTCTTGAGCGTGCGAAATGCTCGATCTCGTCTGTGACCTTGATATCGAACGCATCCGAACCAGCTCCGGAGCCGTACGCGACCGCGCATATGCGGTCTCCAGGCTTGGCCTCGTCCAGAATAGCTGCGAGTCCGAGCGGGACTGCCCCCGAGTATGTGTTACCGATCATCGGCGCCAGCAGGCCGGTCTTGATCTGCGGGTCAGTGAACCCGAGCTGCTTCGCAACCCGTGTCGGAAACTTGCCGTTCGGCTGGTGGAAGACCGCGTAAGTATAGTCCTTCGCGGTGGTCCCGGTCCGCTCCATGAGCCCCTTGGCGCCGCTCATGACATGCTTGAAGTAGGCAGGCTCGCCGGTGAACCTGCCGCCGTGCCTCGGGTACATCTGGCCCTCACGCCTCCAGAAGTCGGGCGTGTCCGTGGTATAGGAATACGTGTGCTCGATCGTGGCGATCATCTTCTCAGAACCGATCAAGAATGCCGCGCCCCCAGCAGAAGCGGAGTACTCGAGCGCGTCCCCCGGGGCTCCTTGTGATGTGTCGGCCCCGATGGCCACGCCGTACTTCACCATGCCCGATCCGACCAAGCCCATGCATGTCTGAATCGCAGCAGTGCCGGCCTTGCATGCGAACTCGAAGTCTGCGACCATCAGATGCGGCGCAGCGTCAATCGCCTCGGCGACTATTGTCCCCGTCGGCTTGACCGCGTACGGGTGCGACTCGGAACCGACATAGAGGGCTCCGATATCCTGCGGGTTCACGCTGCACCTCTTCATCATGTTCCTGGCCGCCTCGACCGAGATGGTTATCGTGTCCTCGTCAGGCGACGGAACCGATTTGCAGCTTATCATCAGGCCCTTGCTCATAGACTTCCCATCGACGCCCCAGACCTTGCCGATCTCTTCGGGCGTTATCCTGTAGCGCGGGATGTACGCTCCGTAACTAACAATTCCGACTTTCATGCGGATGTCCCCTTCTGGTCAGCCCAGCGAATGGAGTTCCTCGACGAGTTCGCTCACCGCGAGCTGAGTCCTGATCAACGGTATGCTCTCGAGCTCCGCCAAGCGTATGGCGAGCTCGTCCACCTGCTCAGGCTTCTGGTAGACCACGAGCGCGGGCTTT
>CAZTFD010000020.1:14044-15118 GCA_964612225.1 uncultured Thermoplasmata archaeon
TGAGCGGATGCGCCCGGATGGCTATCATGGGCGACCGGCCGAACCGGACGCCGGTGAACACCAGCGCCCTCTGGCTGCTCCAGCCGTAGATCTTGAGATAATCGAACGAACTGAGAGATGTGATGGCTCGGACACTGTCTATGACAGTGTAGCCGTGGATGTGCTTGTCCAAGGATATTGCGGGCGTGAGGTTCTCGCCCTCGATCTTGTTGACGAGGTCGGATGCGAGGACTTCGACCGCGAACTCCTTTATTGAGATGATCGAGTCGGTCTTGGCGGCGAGCGAATACTGCTTGATGATGCTCCCGCCGGTCTTCTCGTCGATGTCGAGCAAGGCGTCTACTATCTTCCTGACGGTCACGATCCCGGGGGACTTCCTCCTCCCCGCCTCGTAGTCGCTGATGACGGACGGGGAAACCCCGAGATGCTTGGAGAGTTCTTGCTGAGAAATGCTGAACTGTTCTCTCCACTTACGAATGGTCCTGCCGGGCTCGTCGGAAAGGCAGATTTCGCCTGCGATCTTCTCTCGGACCTGGTCCCGCATAAGCGTGGGAGAAGATTGTCGATATTTATATTTGTCGTATGTGATTATCGGCAAAAGACGATTACATCTGGCTGGTCACGATGCGTGTTTTCTTTGCCATGATTTCGCTTGACACGCAGAGCTGTCCTTCTATGGGAAAAACGAAACGATAGTGGAGAGCTCAACGCCCATGGATGGAGCGCGGGCGAGCGAGTTAGGATTAATAAGGAGGCCTTTCTATCTCCAAGAGTCCTGACATCATGGGGTAGTGGTCTAGCTTGGTATGATCCGTGGTTCGGGACCACGTGACCGTCGGTTCAAATCCGACCTACCCCACTTCCACTATATCTGGCTAATTCTCAATTTTGACGGATTGAAATTTCGCAGGGGTGTCCCCCGCACATGCACTATGACAACATAGCGATCCGTGCATCGAAGTGGTACTTCTTCGCATTCCATTGCATTTGAACCGCATTCGGCCCGCATCCTTCAATCAGTTCCCCCTTACAAAGACTGCATGCCTGAACAAAGCTTAAGCACAGCCAGTCTTG
>CAZTFD010000021.1:0-15113 GCA_964612225.1 uncultured Thermoplasmata archaeon
ATGGGTCGTCCGCTGGCCGACCGCTGTCGCGCCATCACCAAACTGCCAAGTGTATGTGTATGGCCTGTCACCACCTGTAGCGAGGCCTCTGAATGTGAACGAATTCGGGTCTGATTGAGACACCCTGACGGTGATATCTACCTGGAGCTGTGGTATGACTGCATCCACGTACCCGAACCAGGCCTGCCCTCCAAGACTCGGGTCGCTGCTATCCACGTAGGCATCTGGATCTCCTACAGTGAAGGCGCCTGTAACCAGCATCGGGTCCGATACAAGGTACTCCACGAAGTCATCGGTCATCATGTCCACCACAGGCGTCACTACTACCCCAGGAATCGGGATGGGCGTCAGGGAGACCTCGCTGTATGCCTGACCTGCGAGGATGAAGCCTCCATACGGCAGAGCGATGGCGTCTGCGAAGTACGCGATTCCGTAGCGCGACGCCTCAATAAGCATTCCTGAGGAGTCAACGTGGAAGAGCGCCGGCGACGATATGCTGAGATTGCTGTCAAGTGCCTGCCCAATCGCGTATACAGATCCATCAGACTGCCCGACGATCCTCCAGCACTCCTGTGTGCTTGTAGGATTCCCGATCTTCTCTCCCCACACGAAATCTAACGTCGGTGTCAGCTTGACCAAGAAGAGTAGGCTCTCGGAGATGGACCAGCCAAGACCATAAATGTAGCCATCTGATCCGACTGTGATATCCCATGAATACTCCTCCGGGGAAATGCTACCGTAGTACTTCTGTGCGATCAGGTTACCGTTAGTATCGAACTTCGCATAGCCGACATTACTCATTGTCCCCGTGCGGTCAAGGGTGATGATGATGTTGTCCGAAGAGTCAACAGCCAAACCGTACTCCAATGCAGTCCCATAGGAGAATGCGTTGACAGCCCACCTCAACGAACCCGTGGATGTGAACGCAGCGAGGCCGGTGTTACCGTACCACTCTCCCGCAATAACGAATCCGTTAGAGTCTAGTTCGATATCCCAAGGTGAGTAGAATCCTGCCATGAATCGTTCGAATACTAGGGCGCCCTCCGCGGAGAACTTCGCCACGAACCCCATGGTGTTGCTGGTACTGTCGAGCCTTGCGTATCCGCATACGTATGCGTTCCCAATGTCGTCCACGGCGAGGTCATAAATCGAGACATAGCCGCTTGTCTCAAGCGTCCGATCCCAGACCAGTTGTCCAAGATTGTCGAACTTCGCGAGGAACCCATCGGTCTTGCTTCCGTCGAACGTGTATCCCGCGATGTAGACATTCCCAGATCCATCGAAATCGACCGCCAAAGCCTCGTCTTCATTCTGAAGCCCCCATGTGTGGCTATTTGATATCGTCCCCGCAGATGCCGGGATAAGGGACGTCAGCATTGCTAGCACAACAAGCGCAGATAGTACGAACCTCCTCACGCTCAAACCCCCAGTTGACTAGCAATTGGATGCATACTGGCGCTATATACAACTTTCGCGGAGTCCCTTCTTGAGTCCGCCGAAAGGAAAACAAACATTGGAGCGCAAAATCCGAAGTTCGACAAACCTCGGCGACAAGTAGTCAGAATCAGAATAGGATGTCGGACTACAATCATAGGATCTCCAGCCTCGAATTGAATACAGCGCTCAAGTCGGTCGCTTCTTCACGGACTCAAGGTTCTCGAGCGCAAGTTCGAGCGCGTAATTGTTGTTGATTGTCTCTGCATGGCGAGCTGCCTCCTGGTAGTGTCTCGCGGCCTCGGAATCGTTCCCTTTCTTCTCTTCAACAGTGCCCCACCTCATGTGAACAGCGATGAGACCCTCGCTATTTCCAGTTGCCCTGAGAAGAGATTCAGCCTCAGCCATCGAACTTGCCGCAGCATCGAGATCGCCGGAATCCTCATGCAACAACGCCTGAAGCAGTAGTCCCTTCGCAATTGCATTCGCATCGCCAAGTTCGTCGGCGAACGCGGCGAACCTCGAGAGCTCCTTTTGAGCCCCCTTCAGGTCACCCAATTCTCGCATCAGGTCGATCAACGTTCCCGAGAGTGCCAAATCTCCTTTGTCATGTCTTGGGGATTTCTGGAAGAGACCTTTCCGACGCCTAAGCTCCGGTCTCTGCAGAACCTCATGGCAGAGTGCGATGCCCTCCGCGTGTCTCCCCTGTTGACCAATGGATGCTGCGCCTGCTGCTTGGAGTCTCTTGAATTCGACCAACTCTCCGGCTCGCCTGAATGCTTCGGACGATTCGAGGAGAAGGCTAGTCGTCTCAGCGAGTCTGAGCTGCACCCTGTACAGCTCCGCCATATTCTCAAGGCTCCGCGCCTCACCTGCGTGATCCCTCACGGCATGAGCAAGCTTGACCGATTCCTTGAGCCTCGTCTCCGCGTCTCTCAGCCTCCCCTCGTCCCAATCGAGCATGGCGAGGTTGTTCATGCACGCGGCCTGGGCGGGTCTGTCCTCCTCCATGGCAGCGAGGGACAAGGCCTTTGAGTACGCATCCCTGGCCCTTTCGTGATCGCCTCTCTGTCGGTACACGCCGCCTATGTTCATCCACTCTCGGGCCTGCCCCTCCTTGTCGCCTGACTCATCGTAGAGGCGGAGAGCTTTTTCGTGGGCGGAGAGGGACTCGGACAATCGCTCGACCTGTGATTGTGTCTTTGCGACAGCTTCCAGAACGAGGGCCCTCTTGTCGGCATCGCCTTCTGCTCTGAGTAGGGAGAGGCTCTCATCGAAATCAACAAGCGCCTGGTCAGAATGCCCCAGAGATTCCCGCAGTTGGCCCCGCATGAAGAGCAGCTCAGCATGATCCCTCGGCGCGCTCGAGCCCCGTGGAATCCTGGATACGAGCGAAAGCGTCTCCTCTGGGAACTCCTTCGCGAGCTCCTGAGCGTTTGATAGCGCAATCAATCGCGCGGGCTCCCAGTCGCCCGCCTCAACTGAGTGAAATAGGGCCTCGAGCCTCCACTCGATATCGCGCCTACCTTCGCAGTATGCGGCTGCGTTTCGGTGCAAGGTGGCCTTTGCAGCAGCAGACAACCTCGACGAGAAGAACTCCCTCAGAAGGTCATGAGTCCATATGCCTTCCTCTTGTTCCATAAGAAGAGCGCGTTGCCTCAAGCCGGATACAACTACGGAATCGACTTTGTCGATGGCCTCTAGTGGAATTGGGTGTCTGAAGACCGAGAGGAGTTCGAGCACGCCACGTTCTTGATCGGTTACCGTAGAGTAGACCTCGCGCTCGATGAAGCTCGCGACATCACCCTTCGACTCCCCGACAACGCCTCTGGCCATCAGGGTGAGAAGGAGCGGATGACCATGGCTCGCATCTATCAGGCTTGCCGTGTCGCGGGCGTTCAAGCTCTGAGCCATCTTCCACGCGGAGTCCCTATCCAGACCGGAAAGCTCGATCGCGAGGTTCCCTGAATCGGTCTTGGAGAAGTACGACGGGATCGACCGAGACATGAGGAACAGTCTGCTTGTCTTGGCCGTCCGAGTGGCCTCCAAGAGGACCTGGAAGATCGCCATAGACTGCTTCATGGGTTTCTGGACGTCGTCCAGGAACAAGACGAGTTCGACTCCTGAGAGATCGTTAACGAGAGGCACGAAAAGCTCAGTGACCGGACCGCCACGCTTCGATGCGGATGCAACGCTGTGCCTGCCGCAAGCCGTCAAGAAATCTATTAGCGCACTTTCGAACGACGCTTCCGTGTCCCAATCGCGGAAAGAGTACCAGAACATCGACCTCTTCCCAGATGATTCGTCGAACACCTTCGACGCGAGCGTACTCTTCCCTATTCCAGGCATGCCCCATATCAGAATTGCCCTAGTGTCCTTCCCCGCGAGGGCATCAGAGACAATCCCTCGCTCAGCCTCCCGGCCAAAGAACGAATCCACTTTCGGCTTTCCGTGGGCTCTGACTATGAACACCGACGAGATGGGAGCATCACGCGGCTTCTTCATGCTCTCCAGAGTGATCACATCGTTTGCGCGGGCTATGTCTATCATTTCTGTGAAACTGGAGGTTATCCCGACGGCAGAGGATGCCCGCCTAACGGCCTCCTCGAACGGGATCTCCTGAACCTTTCCATCATGCTCCAACACGACCGACCGCTTCGTAACATCCGCACGAATGGCCTGGGCGGCTTGCCTACCCTTCTCAGTCAAGAAGTATGCTCTTCGTCTTCTAGGGGCGCCGCGGACATGTGCGAGCCTGTCGGCCACAAGTCCCTCCACTTGGAGAGATGCTAGTGCCCTCGATGCATTATGGACCTGGATCTGCAACCTCTGAGCGATCCCCTCTTGGCTCGCGGCCATGGGAACCTCGGCATCATCTCTGAACCTGTCGAGGTCTGCAAGATGCAGCAGCAAGCGCTCGTTCTGAGAGATCACCAGGCGCGCCATCACCACCTTGTACGATTCACAGTCCTAATACTCCTTTCGGATTGGCTATCAGACTGACCTGGACGGCGCAAAACAACTGCAAAAGTCCTGTGATGGTTCAAATACTGTGCTTTCGAGTTATTGCATCCATAGAAATCACAATCGGAGGCGAACAAGAAATGATTGCAAGAACAACAACAGCTGCTGGCGCGATGTTTGCGGTCCTGCTGATGCTCCTTGGGGTCTTCGCGATCCCCAGCTCCGTATCGGCCGCGCCGCTCAAGCTCACCAGCCAGCTCACGACGGACACTGGAACGACGACTGACCTCGGCGGCGGAGAATATTTCTTCGTCAAGTTCGGCACGGACGCCGCCTTCGGGTTAATCTGGGGCACTGAGAACAACGTGAACAACGTCTACTTCGTGGCCGTCAAGGCCAGGTATCTCGGCATGGCGCAGGTCTACGACAGAGAAGGAAGCCTTGTGGTGGAGAATCATACCATCAAGGTCTACACGCTGTATGCGGTGAAGCTCGACGACATGCTCGAGTTCAACGATTCAATCGACAACGGAGTTCTCCAAGGCCACAGGATGTACCAGAACGGCAACTTCACGGGCAACTACTCTCACAACGAGGCTATGTACAAGAAGGTAGACCTGAAGACTGCTTGGGATCAGTCACCCGTAGTCTATGAGGAGACGGATGACTCCAAGACCTGGAGCTTCGACCTCACGGCTATCGATCTTCCGTACGTCGCTTTGGACAATTACACTGGGGCGACGGGCGACAACAAGCTCAACAACCTCACGCTGACCTTCCACCTGAAGGCGAACATGGTCCAAGTGGACAACGCGAGCATTCCCCAATGGAGGATAACGGTCCAGAGAGGCATGACTGGCAACATGATGTGGTTCTACGATGCCCAGAGGCTAGAGAACGCCCTCGTCAGCGGGAAGATGATCACCTACAACGTGAAGTGGGACCAGTCCATCCAGGGCTGGGACTTCGACGCCGCGAACAGCGACCCGTACTTGCTGATGGAGTTCGGGGCGATCGTGGGGAACTACATCCCGGCGGGCGTGGCGACCTGGATGGGCGTGACCATGATGGCCCGGATGAACGAGGCGGGGACGATGACCTGCAGGGACGCTTCGGGCAGCGTCAACGTGGATGACAGCACGGGGACGTACAGCACGCCGAGGGTCCTCTCGCAGCCGGCCCTGACGTTCGGCGGTGATCGTACCAGGATAGGCCAGTTCGAATGGGTCTCCAACGTGACGGTCGACGGCAACCAGGAGCAACTGCATGCTCAGATCATGGGCGGCGTGCCGTTCTGGGCGGTGGCGATGAACGGCGCGGTCTTCGCTGGCTTCGGAGTCCTTGGAGGGATATCATATCCAGGCGGCTCGATGATAGTCCACGACCCCACCTTCTCCGCTGACGCACTCGTGGACCTTGGCAGCGAGACCAACTCCTTCCCGGTCGGCCTCCTCATCATCGGAGCATTGGTCATGACGATTGTGATAATCGCCGTGGTCGTGATCGTGATGATGGAGAAGAAGCCAGGTCAGAAGACGCAGCAGAACTACGAGAAGACAATGAGCTCACAGCCGGGAGAGTGGGCCAAGTACTACAACAAGAAGTAGCTTGGACCCGCTCAAACCCCTTCCCTTTTCTTGTTCCTCACTTCTTCTTCGCGACCGAGAGCTCATTCAATGCCGTCAGGAGCTTCAGTGCCTCTTCCTTCGTGTTGTAGTGTACGAACGTGGCTCTGGCCATCGTCTTGGTGTCGTAGAGTGCAGGCACCCTGGAGTAATAGTCCTCGGCGCCTATCGCAATCGCATACTTGTCCCAGAGCACCTTCGAAAGCCCGTGGTCGTCGTAGCCGTCAAGCTTGAACGCGAATGTGGGATCCCTCCCTATTTTGGCCCGGATCTCTCGCGGGCCGAATAGGGTCAGACCTTCGATGTATCTCAGACCAAGTAGCTTGCCGTAGCCGTCAAGAACGATCCTTGACAGCTCCTTCTCATACGCCTCGATCTGCTCCATCGTCTCGCGGAGCTTCCCGGACCGCTGAGGGCCCGACTTGGGCGCGACCTTTGCCGTGGGGCTGTTGAGCCACAGAAGGTAATCGATAACGCCCTTCATGGCCGCGAACATCGCCTGGTCCCTTGTCCCCTGCTCCCACTTTTCAGGTCCATGCTTAGGTGAAGCGTCCACCTTGTACGGGTGCAGCTTCTCGATCCATTCCGGTTTCATGTACATGAAGCTCCCGTGCCTCGAGAACAGCTTGTAGCCCGAGAACACGAGCGCGTCGCAACCGAGCTTCTTCACGTCGGTCGGGCCATGCGCGATGTGATGCACAGCGTCGACAACGAAGAACGCTCCCACCTCTTTGGCGATCTTCCCTATCTCGATGAGGTCCGATCTCGAGCCTAGTACATTGGATGCGGCCGAGACCGTGACGACCTTCGTATCCTTGTTGACCAACGCCTTCAGGTCCTCCAGGTCCAGGTTGCCGGTCTCAAGGTTGAACTTCGAGAACTTGAGCTCCTTTATCATGCCCATGCCGCCGAGCTCTGCCCAGGGATTGATGTTCGCGTAGTGCTCATAGCCCGAGGCGACCACGTTCTCCTCGCCTTTGAGGTTCCGGCTGAGAGCGTAGCTCAGGTTGAAAAGCAGGCTTGTGCACGATTCCCCGGATATGACGCATTCTGGACCATCGGCCTTTATGAGGTCGGCAACGGCCTTCCTGCCCTCCGAGATGACCTCAGAGGCACCGACGGATTCCATAAACACATTGCCCACATTGGCGCTCCAATCGATCCTGGCACGCGCCTCTGCCTCAGCGCTTCTTCTGGTGACAAGCGTGCCTGCACCATTATCAAGAAATGCCCTCTTCCGGCCAGTTGGATCCGCCTCAGCGGCTGGGAACTCCTTGCGGACCCGCTTCAAGAACCTGGAGTCAAACGACATGCATACGGGAACGTCTACCTAGTTGATAAGAATTAAGTCGCCAGAATCAGTGCCTCAGGAGCTCGTTCTTGATCCTACCGTACTCCTCAACAGTAACCTCACCGGAGGCCAGGCGCCTGTCCAGTATGGCTATCGAGTCGCTAGAGGTCCCCGAAAGAGGGACCGCTGGCGGGTAGAACTGTGGTGGATAGGGGACGGCGGCTCGATTCTGACCGGCTGGCCTGTCCGAAAGCGCTGCCAGGACGATAGCCAGTATCACAATCAGGATCACGGCCCCAGGTATGGCCATCATCAGACCCCATCCGCCTCCCCACGATCCCATCATCCCGTATCCGTCATTATCCCATCCTGTGAGACCCATCGAGACAAGCATGAGTATAGGTACAGCGACGATGACGACCAGTAGTATCACCAGGAGAGTCCGTATCGTTCTGTCCTCATCTGAGCCAGCCATTGTATCAACCTCCACCCTATCTTAGCGCCGTTATATATGATGTCATCGCCTGACAGACAGATGCAGCATGCCAAATAGCCTCAGGTGGCCGCATACGGGAATACCCCTCTCCCTTGAACACAACGGGACACAGGTTATTACTGATGGGGTCGATGCGTTCAATCGGTGTGGGACATGGAGAGTGCCAATGTGACAAACCCCCTCAGCCTGATGATCGGAGGGGAAGCTGGATATGGCATCATGACTGCTGGGGAGATACTGGCAAGGTGCTTCTCGAGAGGCGGCCTGCACGTTCACACGGATGTTGAATACCCTTCGCTCATCAGAGGAGGACACAACACATACCAAGTTTGCGTGTCTGACCGGGAGATATCGGGCCTACTGGAACGGGTAGATATTCTCATCGCTTTGGACGACACCTCCATAATGGAACATCGGAAGGAATTGCGCGATGGCAGCCAGGTACTATTCGACCTGTACGAGAAGCCGATTGACCCCAAGAAGGCGTACCCCGGACTCAAGGGAGAAGTCGTTCCCATACCGCTGTCCGAGATTGTGAAGGACCGCAAAGGGGACAAGGTGATGCGGAACACGGTGGCCATGGGGGCGTGCATCGCCCTCATCGACTACGACTTCACCTATCTGGAGCAAGTCATAAGGACGACCTTCGGCAAGAAGGACCCGGAGGTGGCAAAAGCCAATGTGGAATCTGCGAAGGCCGGGTACGATTTCGTAATTGACAAAGGCAAGTGCAGTGTCCGGAAGAGGATCCAGCCAGTTAAGGACGCCCCCAAGCGGATGGTCCTTACAGGAAACGACGCAATCGCCCTCGGAGCGCTCAAAGGAGGGCTGAGATGGTACTCCGCATACCCGATGACGCCAGCGTCCTCCATATTACACCTCATGGCCGCTAACGAGAAGAGCATGGGCATCATCGTCCGTCAAACCGAGGACGAGATCGCCGCCGCGACCATGGCGATAGGGGCGAACCACGCAGGAGTAAGGGGCATGGTCGCAACCTCTGGAGGTGGCTTCTGCCTGATGACCGAGTCGGTAGGCCTAGCTGCGATGAGCGAGACTCCCATGGTCTATATCCTTTCTCAGAGACCCGGTCCCAGCACCGGCCTGGCTACGAGGACTGAACAAGGAGACCTGCAGTTCGCCCTGGACGCGTCACAAGGGGATTTCGTGAGAGTGGTGCTCGCGCCTGGAGATGTGAACGAAGCGTTCTATCACACGTTCAACGCGCTCAATCTGGCAGAGAAGTACCAGATACCCGTCATCGTCATCTCGGACCGATACCTTTCTGAGGGACTTACGAGTACATTGCCTTTCGATCTTGAAGGCATGAAGATAGACCGAGGCAAGCTCCTGACGGAGGAAGAGCTTGCGAAGATCGATGACTACAGAAGGTACTCCAATGAGGCCGATGGCATCTCTCCTAGGTCGCTCCCTGGAATGAAGGGCGGCATCTTCGTCGCAAATGGCGACGATCACAACGAGATGGGCGAGACGAACGAGGACCCCGAAGTAAGGACGAAGCTGATGGACAAGCGATTCAGGAAGCTCGCAAGGCTCATCGATGAGATCCCCGGGCCGGCCATCTACGGTCCGGCTCAAGCGGATGCGACCATCGTAACTTGGGGCTCTACGAAAGGCCCCTGCATAGAGGCGATGAACTTGCTCAGAGAGAGAGGCAAGTCGGTCAATGTGATGCACTTCATCTACCTCAAACCGTTCCCGAGGAGGCAGGTGCTGGAACAGCTGAAGAAGACTCGGCTTACCATAGGTGTAGAGAGCAACAGGACATCGCAGCTGGACAGGCTGATGCGCGAAGAGCTCAAGATTGGAGTTGACAAGAAGATCAGGAAGTACGACGGGAGACCATTCTTCGTCGAGCCGCTGGCCAAGGCAATCGAAGAGGTGATCGGATGACCAGCGCGGACGAGCTTAGATCGAGGACCATCCCAGATTGGTGTCCAGGTTGCGGAGACCACGCGGTCCTGATGTCCGTGAAGGGCGCCATCGCAGAGCTTGGCCTTGATCCAACCAAGGTTCTGATCGTCAGCGGCATAGGGTGCTCATCGAAGCTACCCCATTATGTCAAGTCCTACGGGTTCCACTCCATTCATGGGAGACCTTTGCCCGTTGCCACTGGGGCGAAGCTAGCGAACCACGAGCTACATGTCATCGTCATCAGCGGCGATGGCGACTGCTACGGTATCGGAATGGGACACTTCATCCACGCCGTCAGGAGGAACGTCAACCTCACACTGATAGTCCACGACAACCAGATCTACGGGCTAACGACGGGACAGACATCCCCGACCAGCGACCTGGGCTTCAAGACGAAGACGACCCCGGGAGGCTCCATCGAGCGGGCCGTCATGCCGTTGTCGCTCGCACTAGCCGCGGGAGGAACCTTCGTCTCGCGAGGGTTCGCCGGCGACCCGAAGCATCTGAAGGATCTCATGAAGGAGGCGATCGCTCACAAAGGGCTGTCCTTGGTAGACGTCCTCCAGCCGTGCGTCACATTCAACAGGGTGAACACATTCGCCTGGTACCGCGAGCGAGTGTACAAGATTTCGGACAGCGGTTATGCGCCGAACGACAGGGCCAAGGCGTTCGACAAGGCGATGGAATGGGGAGAGAAGATTCCGATCGGTGTGATCTTCAAGGAGGACAAGCCGCCTTTCGAGGAATCGATCCCCGCGCTGGCCTCTGGACCGCTCGTCAAGCAGCCCTTGGAAAGGGACATCAGGTCTCTGATGGAGAAGTTCATATGAACAGGATACGACTGGATTTCCGGTTCGACCCGGTGATGAGATGGCGAAGGACAAGTTCGAGAACGAGCTGACATTCGATCGGCTGGTGGCTGCCAATCAAGAGAACATCTTCGACACATCATACGAGCGAGCTTACGAAAAGGCGGTGCATGAGGCCGGCAGCAGTTTCCCAAACGTCATAGGCGGGAAGGAGCGGACATCGAAGCTGGGCGAGTTCCTGGACCTTTGCCCATACAACCTGGACATCGTTGTTGGAAGGTTCCAGAAAGGTACCAGGGAGGATGTCACTGAGGCGGTACGAGTATCCGTCGAGGCACTCGATTCATGGGAACTTACCAAAGTCGCGGCGAGGTGTCAGCGTTTCACCTCAGCTGCCGAAATGATGTCAAATCGAAAGTGGGAGTTCGCCGCGAAGCTCACGCTGGAGAACGGAAAGAACAGGTACGAGGCAGTCGCAGAGGTCGATGAGGCGATAGACTACCTGCGCTACTATCCGAAGGTGCTGAACGAGAGAGAGGGATATGTCCTGGAGCTAGACGGACCAATCCCTTGCGACGAGACCAGGAGCGTCTTGCGGCCGGTTGGAGTGATGGGCGTGATATCGCCATTCAACTTCCCGATTGCCATCACGACCGGGATGGTCACGGGAGCGCTCGTAACAGGAAACGCGGTGATACTCAAGCCCCCGAGCGACGCCCCACTCATGGGGTACATGCTTCATCGCCTTCTGACGGAGGCGGGAGTCCCCCGCGAAGTCTTCCACTACGTTGCTGGCTCCGGGGACGCGGTCGGGGTAGAGATCGCATCCAACAAAGGCATCGCCGGGATCGCGTTCACAGGCTCGAGAGAGGTCGGCATGGGCATCGCGAGGAGCAGCATCGAGAACGGCAAGAGGCCGCCGATACTCGAGATGGGCGGCAAGAATCCTGTCATCGTGTCGGACAAGGCGGACATCGCCAAGGCGGTGGAGGGGGTTGGGAGGGCCGCTTTCGGATATTCTGGCCAGAAATGCAGCGCAACTTCCAGGGTCATCGTCAACAGGGCGGTCGCGGACAGGTTCACGAAGGGATTGGTCGAATGGCTCAGGGACAAGAAGATCGGAAATCCATCTGAGAAGGGTACTCTCATCGGACCTGTCATCAACTCATCTGCTGTCGAGAGATTCGGGAAGATCATCCAAATAGCATCGAGGGACGGACAAGTGCTGACAGGAGGGCATGTGCTTGATACCGGGCCATATGCGAAGGGCTACTTCGTGGAGCCTACCGTGATAGTCCATGTTGCAAGAAACCACGAGCTCGCGCGCAAGGAGCTCTTCCTTCCGATCCTAGTTGTGCTCAACTATGGCGACCTTAAGGATGCGATAGAAATTGCGAATTCGACCGAGTACGGTCTCACTGCGGGCATCTTCAGTGACGACCCAGGCGAGGTCCAGGAGTTCTTCTCCAACATAAGGTCTGGAGTGGCCTATGCCAACAGGACCAAAGGGGCCACGACTGGCGCGCTGGTTGGAGTCCAGCCGTTCACAGGATGGAAATCGAGCGGCGTCACTGGGAAGGGAGCGGGAGGGCCCTACTATCTGCTTCAGTTCTTGCAGGAGCAGAGCAGGACTGTCTGCAGGTAGGCAGATCGACTATCACTGGCACGAATGATGTTTGATGGCGTTCACAGGACATGCCTCTTGACACGCACAACACTGGATGCAATCGTCAATGTTCGGGCATGTTGTCTTTCCGTTCACGACCTCGTAGACGCTTGACGGGCACACCGCGACGCATTGTCCGATCCCTGTGCATTTGTCGTAGTCGACCTCAATAACGACCCCGATCTTCTTGCTCTCCCATTTCCGCATGTCCGTCATTCCGCTTCCTCCTCTAGAATGCGTGCCTTGGAGCGGCCGAATAGGTCTTAGCTTTTGTCCCAGATTGGTCGCTCCTGAGGATCGCCTCGGACTGTTGCCTGAGCAGAAAGGCGAAGAGGCTAAGTGCTTGAGCATGGTTCAAACGCGCAGGACCTCATCGGAGGATGGTAGACATGGCGAAGTTCAAAGTGGAAATTGTCAGGTCGGACTGCACCGGATGTGAGCTCTGCACGCAGACCTGCCCGGACTATTTCGAGATGGCGGCGGACGGCTTGTCCACACTGAAGGGCGGAAAGAGAGTCGGGGACAACGACGAGCTGGAACTGGACGCCGAAGCGTGCACCCGGGATGCTGCGGCGGACTGTCCAGTCAACTGCATACACCTCTACGAGAACGGGAACAAGGTCATCTGAGGAAGATCAGAGAATCTGCTTCCATCTGAAGAAGGCCCACAGCCCGGCAACAGCAGCTACCGAGATTCCGACAACCAGCCAGAACGCGAACAACGAGTCCTTGTCGAACGGCAGGGCAACGTTCATGCTGAACCAGCCTGCAATCATCATAGGCAGGATAAGGATCAAGCTGATCGTAGTCAGGGTCTTCATCACGGTGGAGAGGTTGTTTGCGAGCGTGGATTCATACGCGTTCAGAACGTTGGACATGATCTCTCTGTAGATCGTGGTCATCTCATAGAGCTGAGCGACATCATTCTCCAAGTCCTCCATAAGGTCCAACTTCTCCTTGGTCAGATGAAGGTGCTTAGCCCTCGGGAGCATCGAAACCGCGTTCAGATTGGAAAGAAGGGCCGTGTTCAGGAGGATCAAGCCGTTGCTGAGCGTGAATGCGCTCGGGGCTACCTCCCCTCTCTTCGCGGTGAGGATCTTCTCCTGGATCGAAGCGATGCTTCGCTCTATCGGCCTGACGCGTCTCTCGATGTCCTTGTTGACCTTCCTGATGAGCGCGAGGAATAGATCCTCCTTGTTGTCGATCCTCGGCTTGTGTTTGAGATCAGAGGTGATCTCCTGATAGGTGAACGTCGAACCTATCCTGACTGTGACCACCCTCCCAGGAGTGATGAATATGCCGATTGGCATCGTCTGGATTCTGTCGCTGCTATGGTCCCCGTTCCTCTCCTCAGTCAGGATGCTCCTGAGGACCAGGAGGTCATAGGTCTCCTCATTCTCTACTCTGGACCGCTCGTTGGGGTCGAGGCAGTCCGCAACGTCCTGAAGGTCTATCTTGAACTCCTTGTGCAGGAGCTCCACCTCCTCAGGAGTTGGGGCTACGGCATCGATCCATAGGGCGTCTTTCAGCCTCTTGGTTTCGATGGGGCTGAGTTCGCCCTCTGCTGCTGAATAGAGCCTGATCATGAAGAAGACCTCCAGGGTCCTGAGTGGGGAAGTCTAACGGTCTCATAAGGCTTTTGACCGCACTAGGAGGTCCTGGCTGGGGGGTATTTAACGGTAGGGAGTCCCCCACTTGTCGACGAAGAAGTTCTCCCCAATGGGTTTCCTATCAGGCCTCGCGAGCTCGATTGCCTTCTGCTTGTCGGATAGGAGGGAGTTGTCGCTACCAGGGTAGCCAATTATGACGAAAGTGATGACGACATACTCCTCCGGAATCCCTAGAACCTCCTTCGCCTTGAGCGGATCGAATCCGGCAATAGGGTGTGCGATCAGGCCGAGCTCGGTCGCCCTCATCTCCAGCTGACCTATGGCGAGTCCTGACGAAAATAGGAAGTAGTCCCTCCGGTCAGGGAGCTGACAGTCGTCCACGGGCTTCGCGGATACCACCATGATGACAGGCGCTCGCGTGGCCCACACATTGCCCTTCGACAGTGCGCTCTTGACCGCCGCTAATGCCTCTTTGCCTTTGCAGATGACGATCCGCCAGGGTTGGTTGTTGTTGCACGATGCTGAGAGCCTGACGGCTTCGACCAAGGCGTCTACCTTGTCATCCTCAACAACCTTATCCTGAAGCGTCCTCTTTGCCCGTCTGGCATGGATGGCCTCAACCACTTCCACAATTTCACCTTGGCATGCAATCGGCCTAGGTGGATTTAGACTTGATTCCGTCTTTCGCTAGGCCTTGTAAGATCTCCATTTGATCTCGTAACCGCTCTCCTTCTTCAGGCTTGAGACGGCTTCAAGCATGCGATCTACTGACTCGCGGGTGCCGCAGAACACCACATCGACGCCCTTGCTGAGAGCGCTCATCGCTGACTCAATCGGAGCGTGGATAGTGAAGAATTCGCCGCTCGTCTTCATAAGCAGCGCGGAGCCCGTCGTGTCGCCCGCGACCAGGAGCCCCGGAGAGAAATCCTCCACCTTATCCCTCGCCCTGTCGATGCTGGCGCTCTTCGAGCCGCCGTCCAGCGGAGAGGGAGCCTCCACTATCAGCAGCTCCCCCAAATCCATGTCGACTATGCCCTCCAACATGCCTACAAGCACGTCGTCGCCCTCATCTGCTGACTCGAGAGCCTGGCCCGTGGATGTGGACTTCGACCGTATTGTCGATTGTTTCGCTGGTGCTTCTGCTGGTTCCAAAATTCCGGGCTAACAGAAAATTGTTCGTCGTGGCCTGTATTACGGTCATCGGTTCGCTCTGGATCGAAAAAGGCATGGGCATGGTCATAACCGGTTTTGTCCCGTCACCGCTTGGCAAAGTGGTCGAATAT
>CAZTFD010000022.1:0-4963 GCA_964612225.1 uncultured Thermoplasmata archaeon
CATACATCTAGGTCATCCTGAGCACCCGGCAAGCCACCACCTGAGGCTGCTGAAATACTCTTCTTCTTTCAATCTTCTCAATAGGCCAAGCTGTCGACACCCCGGCGGTAGTCCAATTGTTTGCTGGTACAGAATTGCCGCTAGATCTGGTCAGTCTTCCTCTCTAGTCTTCTAGCTCCCAGCTTAAATCACCGGTAGATTCCGTGACATTATCCGGGTTTTGCCAGTGACACTATCAGCGTGCCTTGTGTGAGGTCATCGCGCGCTAGGCCATCGCAACTTGTCTTTCACCAGATAGAAGAGGCCCGCGTAGGACAATACTCCAAGCACTGAGAATATCACCAGACTTCCGGGCTGGAATTCCGGATCCTCATTGATGTACATGACCCAGCCCATTGAGTTGACAGCGGTCCCAAGCGTTATGAAGAATCCGAAGAACAGCAGAATCATGGAGTATGATCTCTCTGGCTTCGTGAGCAACAAGAACAACGCTAGGAATCCAAGTGGGATTGTGACCCCCAAGTCAAAGTACCTTATGACCCAGAATACAGTCGGGGCATCCCCATATGACCCCGAGGAAGTGTCTCCTGTTGAGACAACTTGAGAGAGTTCGGAAGTCCACATTGCGGCGAATATCAAGAGGAACACGCCCATCACCCCAACATAGATCCTCAGACTTCTGGGCTTGAACATCGGCGTGTCTTTGACAGTGAACATGGAGAGGCTAGCCACCAACAGAATGAGTCCGCCAATGATGAGAATCATGAAGAGCCAGAAGAAGTCCTCAACGTTGCCAGTGTATGAAGGATTGCTCCATTCCTGACCAATCCCAATGGACAACCCCGTATACATCAGCGTGATTGGAGGGAGTATTAGGAAGTACTTTGAGCTGTTCCTCCTGACGACGTGGAGGACCCCGCCAATCAATAGAATCGGCGTGATGAGCAGGAGGTTCACCAGGTCTCCTCCTTCTGTCTGCCATATTCCAGACTGAGAGGTTCTATACTGTATTGACACTGTCCCCAAAGGCCCCAGAAGCGCCATCAATGCCAGAGCGCCTGCACAAACAAAGGCGGTAATGCTGACAGCGTATCGAGGGATCAGGGGCTCACTCTGGGATTCGCCTTCTGTCCTATCTGACATTTCAATCCACTCATCGCGTGTCCTCAAATCGAGAAGAACGCAAGCGGTTGCTTTCCTGAATTTGGTGGATAACGCTATCACGACTATTTCAACATGTTCAGAAGCACGCCTTGAGGTGTCATATGAACTGCGGAGTCAGGCGTTCTCGATTCTGCGAACTCCGTTCCTACCTTGTCTAGCTTCGTTTGTCACAATACAGGATTTGTTACCGTCAAAGAATCCCTGATTGACTTTTCATGCGTCCAGCTTTAATCACCGTCAGATTCTGGGTCATAATCCGTGCCCTCGCACATTTTAATCTTCAATAATGGATTAATATTCATACGACAATCCTAGAAAAGCCGATAGAGACCGATTGTTTACATATCGACCATGATATCTGAGCCTTCCACCTTTGTCACGTACGAGGGAAGATCGCGCGGACCAAGCTTGATGAAAGCCATCTTAGGCCCGCGGAGGCCTTTGCCTGATGTGACGTCGTACTGACTCCCGTGTTTGGGACATGTCACAACGTTTCCCTCCAACTTACCCAGAGATAGGTCTCCGTTCATGTGCCAGCATCGGTCGTTCATCGCGAAGTAAGTGCCACTAACGTTCACAATGAGCAGCTCCTTATCTCCCGCCATCACCCTCTTCATGAATCCAGGGAGCACTTCGTCGACTTTTGCCACTCTCACTAGCGCCATACGCATTATTCCTCCGCTTTCGGTGAGGCCGAGCTCACTCCCGTAATATATCATCTGTCACGTATTCTTCTGTTGAGCATGGAATAATCCGGGTCCTCGCACCTCCTGATTCAAGACAGCGACTGAATCACGATTCGGGTGGATGGAGACGTCATGAATCGTCGATGGCTCTGGTGCTCCGATCGAAGGTCATATCACTCGCAGGATCCCTCAGACATTGAGGTAACATCACGAAAGCAAACGCTTTATCCCAGATGATGGCTCACCCCCCATCCATGGGCCAGATACGATACAGACACCCGACTGAAGAGGACATCGCCCAGATCGTCCGGGCGTGGAACACTTCCCGGAAGGAGATACCGCTGGAACGAGATTCTACTATCGGAGAGCTTCGCGGCGACATATTCGATGATGAGGACTACGATGTCGTCGGGAGCTGGATTGCCGAGGCGGAAGGCGAAATCGTAGGTTTCGGGCGTGGCATCGTTGAACGGAAGCGACTCGAGACTGGTCGGTTGGAAGGACTAGTGACAGTCGAGGTTGTCCCCGATTACAGGGGAATCGGGATTGAGGAGGAGATCATGGACCGAGTGCTGGCTTATCTGCGTTCGAAACGACTGGAACGTGCTGAGCACTCTTGTCCCACGCTCACGGGATGGAGAAACGCACTTTTCGAGGAATACGGATTCGAGAACGTTAGACGCTTCTTCAGAATGGTCCGCAAAGGCGTCGACCCTCTGAAGGACATCAGGATTCCCGCGGGAGTCTGTTTTGAGAAGAAGATATTCAAGGACGCGGACGATGGAGACGTCTCCTTGATGGTCTCGACCCTGAATGACACGTTCTCGGAGCACTTCGGGTTCTCACCTATGTCGGACAATCGGTGGCTTCGGCTCAGGGACGCGTATGAGGATTATGGCATCATGACATTTGCCGTGCGGGCCGGTCGTACCGTCGGCATGTGCTTCAGTGACGAGAGCGTTCTGTACAACAGAGAGCACGGCACCAAAGCTGGCTGGGTGTGGATCGTCGGAGTGAAGAAGGAAGAGAGGGGAAAGGGCGTTGGACGCGCTCTTCTTACGGATTCCGTCTCGTGGCTCAATGGAAGGGGGATGGACTCGGTCTACCTAGGTGTCGACGCTGAGAACAGGAATGCCCTGGGTCTCTACACCTCATTGGGTTTTGAGGTCCTCCATGAGAGCATCTACTACAGACTTGCTCTATGACTAAGGGGCTGTCTTGCCGAGGCCGCACCATTGGCCCCGATGTGGAAGACGACGATCATGGATGATGATTCCATCTAAGTGCTGCAGCCACGACGTGCTATTTCCTAGACGACGAGAACCAGTCCGCTCCACGTGAGCTTCTCAAGGGACGCCATTTTCAGCTTGAGGCCGACATTCCTGTAGGTGCTGAACACGTCCATCCCGCTCGCCTCCATGGAAGGCCGCGCCTCATACGGGTGCTTGCAGGGACCGGAAGTGTCGCAGTAGCTCGTGGGTTTCGAGGGGTCGTAGCAGAGGTAGCATGTTGACGCGACGTAGCCAGTCGCGAAGAGGTAGCCTCTGTTGTGCGCTTCTCGCTCGACCGTCATCACTATGTCGTGCAGCTTGCGCCAGAGAGGGATCTGGGTCATCATCTCGAAGCGGATCGACTCATTCGTATACTGCAGGGCACACAGCGGCAAGTCGTCCGTCTGGATGACGTCCCAGTACTCCTTCGGAAGCGGTGCTGACACGTCTACCAGGATTCCGTACTTGTACTTCTCGACTATCTTCCTTGTCTCCTCCGCTTTGGGAGAGAAGGGCGGGTCCATCAGGCATTTGCCGTAGCATTCACATGGCGGGATGGTGCACTTCAATGTGACCCGCTCATCGACAGCCACATTCTTTGCATCTATGAGCTTGGCTGTCTCGGCACCCTTCGCCTTGGCCTTGTTGCATATCTCCTTCATATCCCTCTTGAAGCCGGTGATGTTCTCCTTCGCGATTGCCCACGTGTGCTTCGGGTAGCAGGGTTCGTATCTCGTCATCCTACCGATCCTCCTCTATGCGATGAGCTCCTCGGACCGCACCATCTTCCATAAGTATAAACATGGCGAATCAGTCGCAGCTCAGAAGGTTTCCTCGTAGAGCTTTCCCAGTTGGCGCAAGGTGGCCTTCCTTGGATTACCGGAGACATTCGCCCATGGAAAGGCCATTGCCGCCAGAGTGGGTATGTCCTTCCTGCTGACGCCGACCTCGCGCAACTCCCTCGGTAACCCGAGGTCCCTTGTCATTCTCCTGACCGCATCAGCCGATTTCAAAGCGCCCGCTTGCAATCCCGGGTTCTTGACGCTCTCTCCCATGAGGCCTGCTATCTTGGAGAATCTCTCCCGTCTGGAGTTCGCGTTGAACTCCATGACGCCGGGCAACATGAGAGAATTGGTGACCCCGTGAGGGATTCTGTAGTACCCTCCCAGGGTTTCCGCTAGTGTGTGGACGATCCCGCATGACGAGTTCGAGAATGCGATGCCGGCAATGTAGCTCGCGAGGAGCATGTTTCCGCGTGCCTCAATGTTCTTACCGTATTTGTATGCGATGCGGAGATTGTTCGCGATTAGCTCGATCGATTCGATCGAGAGGGCTTCGGTGAATGGATTGGCGTACTCTGATACGTATGATTCTATTGCGTGGGTTAGCGCGTCCATCCCCGTCGCTGCAGTCACGTGCCGCGGCATCGTCGTCGTGACCTCCGGGTCGAGGATGACCAAGTCCGGAATCAACCGGGGGTCTTGGACGCCTGTCTTGAACTTCCTTTTCTGGTCGATGAATATGGCCCAGACCGTCGCTTCGCTCCCCGTACCTGCGGTCGTGGGAATGGCAACATGCGGAATGAGCTTGTCGAGACTTCTCCTTTTCTTGCTGCCCTCTTCGTAGTCGAGTATGGATCCTCCGTTATTCACTACTATGTTCGCGGATTTGGCTGTGTCAATGACGCTGCCTCCGCCCAGCGAGATCAGTAGGTCGATTCCTCCGGCGTTTCGCATCGCTGCCGTGGCGCTCTCCACGGACTGAACGGTGGGCTCTGGCTCCGTTCTGTCGAAGACTTCGACACGCCTTCTTCTCTTCCCGATCACATTGACCAATCGCTCG
>CAZTFD010000022.1:5063-14993 GCA_964612225.1 uncultured Thermoplasmata archaeon
ATGATCTCCAAGTGATCGCAACTCCAACTATTACACGGAATCATTATCATATCACTCTTCAATTCCTGCCTATCTGGGGGGAGGTGATGTGACGCCTCGTTCGAAGAGAGGATCCGGCACGCTCGAGAATGACAAACCTTCAGCCTTCGAGAATGTGAGTGATCAGATAGGATACTGTGGACTCTGGTGCGGTAGTTGCCTTGTGGGCAATGGCAAGTTGAACGACCTAGCGCAGGGATGCGCGAAAGCAATCACGGACTACGGAGTGAATGATTGGGGCCCGAAGGACATAGATTACAGCACCCTTCTGAAGGGGTTGGGTGTCATAAGCTCCATGAAACCATGCGCTGGGTGTGTGAAGGGAGGAGGGAGGACCAACTGCGAGATTCGTGCCTGCGCAAAAGGAAAAAGCCTCCAAGGTTGCGTCGAATGCGGCAGGATGGAGAAATGCAAGAACAGCAAGATCATCCGTCACATGCGGTCAGGTGCTCAGGGAGTCGGGATGAAGGTAAGAGAAAAGGCAGGCAATCGATCGAGACAAATAGGAGCATGGACTGCTGAGCTAAGAAGAGCGCAATAGTCATCGGACTGGAAGGTCGCCAGATATTCAAGGTCACTCTCTAATGTGTACTATTCCTCTTCTGGCATGAGGTCGAGCAGCTTGGCGAGGGCTACCGTATAGTCCTCCATCTTCACATCGACCATGGATGCGTCGACGGGCACCTTGTCCTGTATCGCGCACTTCATGTGAATCTGGCACTTCGGGCAGAACATGAGAAGCCTCTGGGCTCCGACCCTCTTCGCTTCGATCACACGGTCCACCTGGATCTTCTTTGCGTTCGCGTTGCAGTTGGACCACGCGCTTACTCCGCAACAGATGGCCTTGTCCCTCGTGTTCTCCATCTCCACGAACTTCGCGCCCACGAACGCCTTCGCAAGCTCCCTGGGCGAGTCATAGACGCCGGAGTGCCTTCCAAGCCTGCACGAGTCGTGATAGCTGAATGTGAACGACGGTTTCCTGACAGCATCCAGTTTCAGGGCGCCTGAGTCCGCGAGCTGCTTCACGTAATCCGCCATATGAACAAGCTCGAATTCGAGATCGCCGGCCAGATCCTGGTAGTCGGTCTTGAAGGTCCTGTAGCATTCAGGACAGGTGAAGACCACCTTTTTCGCTCCCGACTTACGAATGAGCTCGATGTTGTGCTCCATGAGTCTCTCGAAGTTCTCCTCATCGCCGGTCCAGTTCAGGTCGTGGCCACAGCATTTCTCTTCGTTGCTCACCACCGGGACCACTCCGGCTTTGTTCATTATTCTTACTGCGCTCTCGCATATCCTCTGCAATCTGAGATCCTTCCGGTCGTAGAAGATGGCATCGTAGTGCGGCAGGCATCCGACGAAGTAGAACACGTCGCCCTTCTCAGCCACCTTTAGGTCCTTTCCGACCCAGGAGAGCCTGTTCTGCTTCTGGTTTCCTCTTGCCATCATCCTCTGGACGGAGTGGATCAACCCTCCCTGAGAGCACAGGGGCGCTGCGCCGAACTGGACCGCCTCTTCCCGCATGCCTCGAATGAATCCGGAATAATCCACCTTGTACGGGCACATCGAGTTGCATTGTTCGCACGTGGTGCATGTCCAGATGTCCTTGTCCTTGGCGATATTCTCGGTGATTCCCTCCATGGCTTTCAGAACGACGGTCCTGGGTGCAAAGCTGGTGTCGAGCTTAGCTACTGGACAGACGGTCGTGCACTTCCCGCATTCGACACAGTCGAAAGCACCGGTGTCATCGATCAGCTGCTTCACTGCCTTTGAGGTCTGCTCCTTGGTCCTGGTCTTCTTGACCTTCTTCTCGAACGGAAGCGGCGACGGTCCGAGGGCCCTCACTTCTTCGACAAACTCCTTTACGGCTTTGGCGAACCGAACCCTCTCAGAAGCGTTTATCCATTCAGTCCTAAGCCTTCGAGAATCCAGACCCATGATGTCGAAGAGTTGCTTCAGCGCATCGATCCGTTCCTGCGCCTTCTTGTTGCCAGATACGTAGTGGCAGTTGTCCATCAGGCATCCTATGACCATCACACCGTCTGTGCCGTGCTCGAACGCGTCCATTATCGCAGACGGTTCCACGCTTCCGCTGCACATGACCCTGACTACCGTCACATTAGGAGGGTACTCGATCTTGTTCACACCGGCCAGGCTGGCAGACGGATAGCCGCACCAGGTGCAGGCGAACGCGATGATCCTGGGCTCGAACCTCTCACTCATTGACACCCGCCTCCTCCGCTATTGCGCGGATCATCGCCTCGACCTGTTCCGGTCTGAAGTTATTGACAGTGATCGCCTTGTTGCAACAAGTGACGGCGCATGCCCCGCAGCCCTCGCACCTGATCTCGTCGATCTTCGAAACGAGGACGCCCCTTTTAGCGTCCTGGACGATCTGGATGGCCTCGTACTCGCAGACCTTCTCGCATCTCCCACAGCCTCTGCATCTGTCCTCGTCTACGAACGCCACGATCCTCGGGAACTTCGTCTTACCCTTCTTCATGAGGTCGATGGCCTTTGCGGCCGCAGCCTTCGCGTCCTCGATCGAGTACCTGATCCCCTTCGGACCCTGTGCCGTTCCAGCGGCATAGATCCCCCTCCTGAATTCGGTCGGGAACATCGGGTTGATGTCCTTCATGAATTTGTCGATGTCCGTCTGGATGTGCAGCATCTTGGCGATCTCGTCGCTGCCTTCAGAAGGTTCCTGGCCGACAGATAGCACCACCAGGTCGGAATCGATGCTCAGAAGGGTGTCTAAGTCGGTGTCAGCAGCCCTGACGAACAGTTTGCCCTTGTCCTCGACGACCTCAGAAACCCGACCTCTGACGAAGTTGATGCCTTCCTCCTTGGCAGCCTGGTAGAACTCCTCGAAGCCTCTGTATGGTCCTCTGAGATCGATGTAGTGGATGTACACATTCGCGTCCGGGTTCAGCTTCTTGATCTCTCTCGCTTGTCCTATTGCATACGTGCAGCATACCAGGGAGCAGTGGAGGTTGCCCTTGGTCTTGTCTCTGGATCCCACGCACTGGATGAAGTTGATGGTCTTGGGAACTCTGCCGTCGGATGGCCTTACTAGCCCCTCACCTTTCTCACGCTGTGCAACGAGGATTTGCTCCAGCTCGACTGCCGTTATGACGTTCGGGTTCCCGTAGCGTAGCTCGGGTATGCGTTTCGGGTCGAAGGTCTTGGAGCCTGTCGCGACAATGATCGTCCCGACATCGATCTCCTTCGGCCCTGCGGGGGTCTTGATTTTCACATGTCTGTTCCCGAATCCTCCGCTCATCTCTTCGATTTCTGAGTTGAGCATGACCTCAATGTTCCGGGTCTGGAGCACATCTTCGATCTTCGGCGTGAACACACATTCTCTGCAGTACTGGATGCAGCAGATCCCACAGTTGTGAGTCGGGAATGTCATGCTCAGCTTGTAGGTCCTGCCCCCTAGCTCCGCGGACCTTTCGATCAGGTAGACCTTGTATCCCGCGCCGGCGATGTCTAGCGCGGCCTGCATGCCGGTCACGCCACCGCCGATCACGAGTGCCGAGTCTCTGATAGGTATCTCGATGTCTTCGAGAGGAACGAGCTTCTCAACCTTTGCGACCGCCCCTTTCACGAGGCTCTTGGCCTTGTTGGTGGCAGCCTTCTTGTCATGATGCACCCAGGCACAGAGCTCCCGGATGTTGACCTGTTCGAACAGGTACTTGTTCATGCCCATGTCCTCAAGCGATCTGCTCACGATAACGCCAAGGATGTTGGGGGAACACGCGCCGACTGCTGCACGCTCGAAGCTCACTTTCTTGAACTGGTCCTGAAGGAACTTCTGACCTTCCCGCGAGCAGAGAGCGTCATGGATACTGACCGATACAACTCGAGGGTCTTTCCCGATCTCATCCGCGATCGCCTGTAGGTCCACGTGTCTTCCAATCTCGTCCCTGCACGAGCACAAGAAGACGGCAATCCCCTTTCGTTCCACAACCTTCTCCTCTGAGCTTTCAGCCATGATGATCGGTCCCCGTTGATTGATATCAGTGTGCACTTACGGATCTTTATGTTGTCATTGTAGTCTTCGATTCGTTGATTCAGTAGGGATAGCACAGGCGACTGGTTGTCAGGTTCCTGTCGTCCGTCTTTGTTCTCATGAAGTGCCCTCTGTAGGGATACAAGAGATGCGCGCCACAGTTCTCGTTCACCTCTTACGAGCGTAAACGTTCTCGTCTCCCCTACGCATCGAGGGATATTGCTGTCACGATATAACACGATTATGATGCGTGTGTGTGCGGTCGCGGGTGCTGGAACGCTCCGAGTTGCCGGTTGAAAACCCGGAAAGAAATTGCCGCGAGAGCCGCCTTCTAGAGTCCCTTTGACCAAGGACGCATCGATTTGGTCATCGGTTCCGTAGTCACGTGTATTGCTAACACGGCTCGATTGGTCCAGATGTAATGACGAATTCTTAATGTACGAAAATGTACATCTACTTAGCTGATGTTCCCAGCGCGCGTCTCATCTCTGAAGGTATCGGGAATCCGGAAGCTGTTCGAGGCGGCTCGTCCAGGCTCCATCAACCTGGGCCTCGGAGAACCGGATATCCAACCTCCGACCGAGATGATCATGGCTTTATGCGACGCGCTCCAGAAAGGATTCAATAAGTACGGTCCCAGCGCTGGAATCATGGAGCTCAGGGAGGCCATCGCGGCTTACCTCAGGCAGTACAGACGGGACGTATCATTTGAGAACATCATCGTCACCGCGGGAGCCACCGAGGGAATGAGAATCGCGTGCGAGACCATCCTGGGCGAAGGCGACGAGGCCTTGGTGCCAAACCCCGGGTTCATAATATATGGTCCTGATGTTCGGCTTGCCGGTGCGAAGCCTGTCGAATACTCGCTCCTTCAGAGGAATGGATATCTCCCGGACATCGAGGAGATCAAGTCACTGGTCACGCCTCGGACGAAGGCCATCATAGTCAATAGCCCGTCAAATCCGCTCGGGACGGTGTTTCCCAAGGAGACCGTGAAGGCACTGAGCGAGGTGGCCAAGGACAGGAAGCTGTACATCCTCTCAGACGAAGTTTATGACAACTACGTCTACGAAGGCGATCATCTGTCGTTTGCGCGCTTTCACAACGATACAATCATCGTCCAATCGTTCTCGAAATCTCTGGCCGCGACTGGATGGAGGATCGGATATGTCGCCACATCAAAGGAGATCGTGCAGCAGCTATCCAAGGTCCAGTACTACACGCTAGCATGTCCTCCAACGGCGACTCAGTACGGCGTCCTCGAAGGCTTGAAAGTACTGGACAGGTTCCAGACGACCGTTCTCGAGGAGTTCAGAAAGAGGCGCGAGATCGCGATGAAGAAGCTCTCGGAGATACCGAGCTTCGCGACCGCCCCAGTCAGCGGCGCGTTCTACGTCTTTCCCAAATTCTCCCAGGACATCAGCTCTGAGAAACTCGCATTGAAGATTCTTGACAGAGGCGTCATCTGTGCCCCGGGCTCGTCCTTCGGCTCGTTGGGGGAGGGCCATATCCGGTTCTCCTATGCGAATTCCAGGGAGAACATCGCGAAAGGTCTGGACATCGTGAAAGATGTGGCCGCTCAGCTGTGATTCGCCATGACCAGCAGATTTATATTGCGTGCTATATGATAAGGGACCATGCCCGATGAGGGCTCTCGGGGAGCTTCCGGAAACCACAAGCTCATGAGCCCGAAGGCCGCAGTCTCTGTCGTGAACAGTGTCGTCGGCGCGATACTGAGCACTGCCGCTTTGGTTTTTATCGCGAAGAACATGGGGCCATCCGTACTGGGCGTGCTCGGATACGCGATGGCCACCGTCGGCATTCTGAGCTTTCTGTCGGACTTCGGAGTGGGCTCTGTCCACATTAACCACATAAGGAGCGGGGAGGACCCGGCGAAGTGCGTCGGGGCCTATGCAGCCATCAAGCTGGTCTTGATTGCGATCTTCGCCGTGGTGTCATTTGCAATGATCGTTCTCTGGCGGAACGGCTTTTTCGGAGGAGCCATGCCAGAGAGCTACTTCTTGATTGACTCTCTCGAAGTGTTCATCGTCTACTACGTACTGCTGGGGATAAGCCAGATCGCAACACACACCTTCGATGCGCAAGGAGCCGTGGCGAAAGCGCAGATACCGAACCTGCTCGAGCTGGTCGTCCGGGTCTCCTTCATCATCTATGTGGCGACCTCTTCCTTCAGGGATTCCCCAGCTGGCCCGGCGCTGCTCGCTTCATCATACGCAGCTGGGATCATAGCCGCGATAATTCTCGTTGCCTTCCTCATGAGCCAGGTCAAGATATCGAGACCCGATCGCGCAATCCTCATGAAGTACATCGCTTCCCTGGCGCCGGTCTTCGTCGTGTCCATGATCATCATACTCGACCTGTTTCTCGACAAGGCGCTGGTGGGCTACTTCTGGGGCCAGACCGAGATCGGGCTCTACTTTGGAGCCCAGAAGATGGCAGTCTTCGTCGGTGTGTTCTCCCTCTCCGTCGCAACGCTCATCCTTCCGTCCGTGACGACATACTTCACGAGGAAGGATGTTGCAGCGAGCTGGGACGTCGTTAACCAGGCCGAGAGGTACGTGTCGCTAGTCGTAGTGCCCACCGCCGCCTTCTACCTGACCTTCGGCTCGGAGATCCTCACAGTCTTTCTGACGCCCGAGTTCGCCAAGAGGGTGAGCACGATGGACGTGCTTGTGATTGGAGGTGCCATCGTCGCCCTTGTGCTCCCCCTGAGGTCCGCCATAGTCGGTGTTGGCCGGCACAGAACTCTGTTCTACGTCGGTCTAGGGGGGATTCTGCTACAGCTCGGAACGATGTTGGTGCTTGTGCCAGATCGATTGTTTGGGGTCGAGATGATGGGCCTCAAGGGTTTCGGCGCCGCCACAGCGCTCCTCGTATCGTCCGTGTACTACTTCTTCATTCTCCGATACATGGCGTGGAGGACTGCCAAGATTGTTCCCAACTCGCGCTCCTTCAAGCACATTGCGAGCGCGATCTTCATGGTCGGTGTAATCTACTCCATCAAGTGGCTGTTCATTCCGGCGGTGGATTGGCTGGCGCTCATCCTGCTGGCGATCATAGGGACGGTGTCTTACGGATTCGCTGCATATATGGTCGGCGAGCTCGAATCGTCCGACTACAGATACTTCAGGTCGATGCTGAACCCCCAGGACACGTTCCAGTACGTCGTAAACGAGCTGCTGGGCAAGCGCGGCCAATGATGCGGCTCGAATCGGTTATATGCCCAGAGGCGGATTACGGCGCCGAGTCATCATGACCGACGACCTTCTGATACTCCACGCTTCAGAGCTTGTCACGCTGAAGGGACCAAGGCGAGCTCGCGCCAAGGCCGAGATGTCCGATTTGGCAATCATCAGGGACGGTGCCGTGGCCATCTCTGGTGGAGTGATTTTGGATGTCGGAAGGACGGAGTCGATACTGCGGGAACACGAAGCCACGGGCATCGAGATGATTGACGCCTCAGGCAAGGTGGTGATGCCTGGTTTCGTCGACCCGCACACGCATCTGGTCTATGCCGGATCACGGGAGTTCGAGATGGAGTTGAAGGCCAAGGGTAAGAGCTACCTCGAGATACTCCATGAGGGAGGGGGCATACTGAGGACGGTCATGGACACGCGAAGTGCCTCGCCTGAGGACCTCTTCCATGAATCCTCGCGCCGGCTCGAATCGATGATATCCCATGGTTCCACGACCGTAGAGGCGAAGTCTGGATACGGCCTGGACAAGAAGATCGAGCTTAGGATCCTCGAGACCATCAAGAGACTGGGGAACGACTACCCCGTTACAATGATCCCCACCTATCTTGGTGCGCATGCAATTCCCCCGGAGTTCAAGGACGACCCTGGACTATATGTCGAATTCATGGTGGACGAGGTCATCCCTGAGGTGGCCAAGCACAAGCTGGCCGAGTTCTGCGACGTCTTCTGCGAGAAGGGAGTCTTCGACGTCGAGCAATCCAGAAGTGTGCTTATGGCCGCGAAGGCCTTTGGAATGAAGCTCAAGGTCCATGCAGACGAGATCCACTCATCTGGGGGAGCTGAGCTCGCAGCTGAGGTGGGGGCGTTGTCCGCAGACCATCTTGCGAAGCCGACGGATGATGGGATAATGGCGATGGCAAGGAAGGATGTGGTCGGCGTCCTGCTTCCTGGGACCCCGTACTCGTCGATGTCCAAGGAGTACGCCGACGGACGCCGACTGATAGACTTGGGGGTCCCGATCGCTCTCGGGAGCGACCTCAACCCCAACTGCTGGAACGTGTCCATGCAGTTCACGATAAGCCTCGCTTGTCATAAGATGCGCATGACCCCGGCCGAGGCCATCAGCGCAGCTACCATGAATGCGGCAGCCGCACTCGGATTGGAGAAGAAGGTCGGCTCGATCGAGCGCGGTAAGCACGCGGACTTGATTGTACTGGACGTGCCCTCGCACGGGCATCTCCCCTATCAGTTTGGAACCAACCTGTGCTCCGTCGTCCTGAAGAACGGACGGACGGTCTGGGAGAGACAGCCCTTCTAGAATCTCAGCAGGACGATCCCGAGCACGACAGCCCCAATGCCGGTCCATTGCTGTAGGCTGAGGTCTTCTTTCAGCAGGACGAACGCAAGCGCGGCCGTGAACACCGCATTGGAAGTTGCGACGGCGGCGGTGGCCCCGGTCGCCATGTCGTTATGGGACATCGCGTAGCTGAACGTGAGGATGCCTATGCCGAGCAGCGCGCCGCAGACTATCGGGAAGATGAGCTTGTTGTCGAAGTGGATCGACTGGCCCGTCATTCGGAGATACGCGAAGAGCACCACTCCCATCACTCCCATTGTCATCCACATGATCGCAGTGAAGAACCTCGGATCCATGTCGTATGTCTTCCCTGCGTAGCCCATTATGAGGTTGTTCGTGCCCCAGAGCAGAAACGTCGCAATCGCGAACAACAGTGCAGCGGACATCATCGTCTTGCGCTCCATCGAGTTGGCGAGTAATCGAACATATAAGAATCTTTGCTGGATGACATAATTCCTGTCCCAATCTGGGTTACATATATATGCGCGGATTCGTATGGTCGCGCGAGCCCGGATTCGGGCATTGTGGCGCGTGATTGTATGGTCTCGGTTTGCATGTTGACGGAGCTCGAGAGGTACCGGACCATCATCCCGTTCAAAAACCCCGGCGGCATGGGAACCAATGTGCCCATGGTTGCGCGAGAGCTCGAGAAGATTGGTGTTCGTGTCCTGCTAAACCAGCCGAAGGGCGAGTACGACGTGCTGCATGTCCACAGCCCACTACCCGATTCGTTCCTGTGGGCGTTACGACGGAGAAAGGCGGGCAAGCCCCTCGTCGTTCATGGACGCCATCTCCCAGAGCTGGTGAAGGGCGGATTCAAGGGTGGTTCCTTGATCTATCCGTTCGTCCGCTCATACTCCGTGAAGTTCTACAACCTGGGTGACGTCGTGGTCGGAGCGACGCCGTACGTCGCGAAATCCCTCGCCAGGGACGGCGTGCGCGGTCCCTTCAAGGTAATCCCCAACGGGATAAACAGGGAAGTCTTCAAGAGAGACGATATGCTCCGCGTGAAGTTCAGGGAGCGCTGGGGCCTTTCAGAATCCGACAAGCTGGTGCTGAGTGTAGGCCTCCGCATTCCCAGGAAAGGCGTCGACACCTTTGTGAACATGTCCTCGAAGTTCAAGGACAGGAAGGACGTTAAGTTCGTCTGGGTGGGAGCCTCTGAGGCTCTGCTCGAGGACGCCCTTGACCGGATGTCGCCGGGCAGTGTGATGTTCCCAGGCCATGTGCCGTTCGAGGAGATCGTCGGCGTGTACTCGGCCGCGGACGTGTTCGTGTTCCCCACGAGAGCGGAGAGCTACGGG
>CAZTFD010000023.1:0-14407 GCA_964612225.1 uncultured Thermoplasmata archaeon
GCCGAGGATTATCCTATCGGTGACTCGCGCTTTCAGCGTGATCGAGCCACGCTTGGATGACACCGCCACCCTCTCACCGTCATTGATGCCGAGGCGCTTCGCATCCGACTTGTTGATCTCGACATAGGGTTCTGGCGCCTCCCGCTCCAGCTTGGGCGACCTCCTGGTCATCGTTCCGGTATGGTATTGGAACAGGTTCCGGCCGGTGGTGAGTATGAACGGGTACTCCTCAGACGGCTCCTCCATCGGAGGAGCGTGTCGTACAGGTGCGAACACCCCGAGCCCCTTGGTGAACTTCTGAGCGTGCAGTATCCTTGTCCCCTGGTGTTCCTTTGTCGGACATGGCCATCGAAGCACCAGCGTGTCTATCCTGCCGAAATCGATTCCCGCGTACTGGGGAGTCAGGGAAGCCATCTCAGCCATGATCTCTGCAGGTGACGAGAAGTCGAAACCGGGGGAACCCAGCCGCTTTCCCAGATCGCACGCGATGACCCAGTCGGGCCGAGCCTCGCCTGGTGGATCCACTGCCTTCCTGAGAAGTCGTACCGCCCTGTCGGTGGATGTGAACGTGCCATCCTTCTCTGCGTAACACCCCGCCGGGAGGACCACGTTCGCCTTCTGGACAGTCTCGCTTGGGAATATGTCAGCAACGGCAAGGAACTCGAGTCTCTCGATCGCTTTCTCTAGGTGTCCAAGGTCCGGGTCGGAGATCATGACATTCTCGCCGAAGATGATCATGGCCTTCAACTTGCCTGCCAACGCCTCATTCATCGCGCAGGTGAGAGTAAGTCCTGGTTTGCCTGGCAGTTCCACGCCCCAGGCTTTCTCGAACTTCGCCTTGGCTTCCGGGTCATCCACTCTCTGATATCCTGGGAAGAGGTTGGGCAGGCCTCCCGCATCACAAGCACCCTGGACATTGCACTGCCCTCTCAAGGGGTTGAGTCCGGAGGATTCCTTGCCGATGTGGCCCGTCACCATAGCGAGGTTCGCCATGGCCATCACAAGGTTCGTACCGTTGCTGTGTTGTGTGATGCCCATCGCGTATGCGATCATGGCCTTCTCGGTCCTGGCGTACAGGCGTGCGGCCTCGACCAGCTTCTCTTTCGGTATTCCTGTCGTCATTTCGACCTTTTCAGCAGTGTAGTCCTTCACGACCTCCTTCAGCTCATCGAAGGCCGTTGTCCTCTGCTTGACGAATTCCTCGTTGACGAGGCCTTCGTCTATGATTATCTTGATCATGCCGTTTATCCACGATATGTCCGTGCCCGGTCTCTGATGCAGGGAAAGATGTGATACTCTTGACAACGGAGTCTCCCTTGGATCGACGACTATTATCTTCGCCCCCTTGTCCAGCGCTTTCAACATCCTGGCGCCTATCATCGGGTGGGCTTCGAGCGTGTTCGAGCCTGTGATCAGTATACATTCTGCATTGTCGAACTCCGGGATGGTGTTCGTCATCGCCCCGCTTCCGAAAGAGTAGAGCAATCCCGAGACGGTGGACGCGTGGCAGAGCCTCGCGCAGTGGTCGACATTGTTGGTGCCAAGAGCCGCACGCGCGAGCTTCTGGAACAGGTAGTTCTCCTCGTTAGTGCACTTTGCAGAGGCAAGGACAGCGACCGAATCCGGCCCATACTTCTCCCTGATCCTCGTGACTTCTTTCACGATTCTGTCCATGGCCTGCTCCCATGTGACCTGCTTGAGCTGCCCGCCCTCTCGGATCATCGGGTGTTTGAGCCTGTCAGGGTGCTGGACGAATGCGTGTGCGTTGTATCCCTTTATGCAGAGCCTCCCTAGACTTATCTCATCGGTCTTGCACGGGACCACTCCCACAAGCCTCCCATCGGCGACCTGCAAGAAGAAGTTGCAGCCAGTGCCGCAGTACGGGCAGGTGGTCAGCACGTGCTTAACACTCATTGCACTCATCCTCCATGGTCTCTCCCTCGAGAGTCGTGTTAAGCGGACTGATGGTCTTCGGGTCGCCCGGTACGAAGCCGTAGACATCCTTCATGTCCTTGGCCAGCATCTTGCGCAGAGTCAGGAGAGGTATCTCCCCCGGGCACGAGCGCTCGCACTCACCGCACTCGATGCACTTGTCGATCAGGTGGTACGATCTGATCATGTGGAACGAAAGGCCCGGGGGGATGTTCTCTTCGGAGACGAAAGTCCTCTCCTCGAGAACGCAGTCGTCGCAGAAGCAGACCGGGCAATTGTGCGTGCACGCGAAGCACTTGTTGCACTTCCTGAATTGCTTGACCCAGAACTTCAGCCTCTCCTCTGGGGACAGCCTTGCCAGTCTCTCCGACAGGTCGTCCTTCGGCGCAGGCTCGTTTGGCTCGCCGATGTCGACCATGCTGGGGACGGGGTCGCTGCACCTGCACTTCGCTATCTGCTCATTGCTGCACGCAAGTCCAATCTTGATTATTCGCTTCTCGTCGATGTAGCCGCGCTTCGTAAGCTCCGCAAGTGCCTTCTCGTCGCACCTGCGCGTGATGACTGCTATCTTGCCCTTGGGCACCCATGAGTAGATTGTCTCCAGTATGGTGATTAGCTGGTAGGGGATGTCGACCCTGACCTCGCCGACATCCTCACCCTTGGAAATGAGCGCAGGCGCCACGTTCCCGTGCTCCTCCCTCATCATCAGGAGGTGGTCCGCGCCGCGCTCGTCGAAGGCGACTCTTGCCAGTCTACTGCCGAGGTCGCTCAGAACCTCACCTCCCTCAACGGATTGGGCCCGAGCTTCTGGATGTCCTGAACGAAATCGGTTATGACTTTCTGGTACTTCTCGCCCTCTGCCGCGCTCACCCAGTCCAGCTTCATCCTCTTCTCATCGATCCCGGTCTCCTTCAGGACCTTCTGGACCAGGGGCATCCGCTTCGCCGTCCTGTGGTTGCCGGTCATGTAGTGGCAGTCGCCTATGTGGCAACCCAGCACTAGAACGCCGTCGATGCCCTGCGACAGGGCCTTTAGGACGTATTCCGGCTTCACGCTCGCACTGCACATGACCCTGATGACATGGACGTTGGGCGGCATCTGGAGCCGGCTGACACCCGCCAGGTCGGCTCCCGCGTACGAGCACCAGTTGCAGCAGAACGCGAGTATGGTCGGCCGGAAGTCCGTCATGGCGTCTCCTCCATCGCGCTCTTGACCAGCGCGTCGATCATGGCGCCCAACTGCCTGGTCGTGAACCCTCTCTGCTGCATCGCGTCGTTCGGGCACGCGGCCACACATGTTCCGCAGCCCTTGCACTGGGTCTCGTTGACCTTGGCATAACGTCTGCCCTCGGATTCAACTATCTCGATCGCCTCGTACGGACACGCTATCACGCAGTTCCCGCACGCGGCGCACTTGTCGGGGTCGGACTGAGCCGTGATGGCTTCGATCACGACCTTCCCCCTTCTGATGGGTATGGCAGCTTTCGCCGCGGCCGCCATTCCCTGTGATATGCACTCGCTCACGCTGCCGGGCCATCGGGCCGCACCGCAGACGAAAACGCCGTCCGTGGCGAACTCCACAGGCCTCAGCTTCACGTGGGCCTCAAGGAAGAACCCGAACTTGTCGAGCGGGACCTTCAGGAGTTTCCCCACACCGCGCGAATCGTCGCGGGCCACCATGGGCGTCGCGAGGACGACAAGGTCGGCGTCTACGTTTATGTCCTCATCAAGGGTCTCGTCGAACACCTTCACAACTGTCCCCCTCTGTGTGCGCGAGACCTCCGCCGGCTTGTCCAGGCCGTATCTCATGAACCTGACACCCTTCTCGGAGGCGAGTCTGTACATGTGCTCCGAGGCCGTGCCGTAGCTCATGATGTCCCTGTGCAGGATGGATACGGTGGCGTCCGGGGACGACTCGATAATCCTCAGCGCGTTCTTGAGAGAGGTGTTGCAGCAGACGCGGGAGCAGTACTCCCTGCCCGGTTGCCTGCTCCCGACGCACTGTACGAACACCACGCGCTTCGGTCTCTCCCCCTTTGCCAACATCTTCTCGAGGTCCAGCTGGGTGATTACTCCGGGCACTGTCCCGTAGCCGTACTCCCCTTCCGGGACCCACTCCGTCGCACCCGTCGCGACAATGATCGCTCCCGCGGGGATCTTCTCCGTCTTTCCGGCCTTGTCGACCGTCACCTCGAAGTTGCCGACGAACCCTTTCACGTCGGTGACCTTCGAGGATGTATGGACATGAGCTTTCGGAGAGGCCTTGAGCTCCTCGGCGAGCGTATCCAGAAGTTCCCTGCTCCTCCTGAACTCCGGCCCGACGATCTCTATATCCGCCAGGTTCCCGCCAATCCTTGCACGGGCCTCGATCACGTGCGTGTCGATCTTCTGGGCGACTAGGGACGCCGCAGCCGCGAGCCCCGCTACGCCCCCTCCGATGACGACGGCGGTCGGTATGACGCTCGACTCACCCTCCTTCTGGGGCTCGAGCAGTGCGGCCTTGGCAACGCCCTTCGCCACGAGCTTCTTTGCCTTCTCGGTAGCGGACTTCGGCTCCTTGGCGTGGATCCAGGAGACGTGCTCCCTTATGTTGACGAACTCGAACTGGTACTTGTTGATCCCTGCCAGCTCCACCGTTTTCCTGAAGAGCGGCTCGTGGGTCCTAGGCGTGCATGCCGCGACGACCACCCTGTCCAGCTTGTTCTTCTCGATGCTCTTTCTGATGGAGCCGAGGCCCTCCTCAGAGCACGAGTACAGGTTGTGCTCGGCCGCGACTACCTCAGGGAGCGTCTTGGCGAACTCTACAACCTCCTCGACGTTCACGGTCGATGCTATGTTGTGGCCGCAGTGGCAGATGAAGACCCCGATCCTAGCCATCCCTAGGCACCCCCTTCCAGGAGCTCGGCGACCCTCGCAGCGACGCCCGATGCTTGGGCGACGGAGTCCGGGATGTCCATTGGGGCGCCCGCGAATCCGCAGACAAGGATGCCCTTCCTGCTCGAATCCACCGGGTGCCTGAGGCTAGGCGCCTTCAGGAACTTGTCATCATCGAGTTCGATCTGGAGCAGCTTAGCCATGTCGGACGCGCCGCAGGACGGGACCAGCGCAGGGCAGAGCACCAGCATGTCGAACTCCTCAGTGACCTGCTCCCCGGCCAATCCCCTGGTCTCGTAGGTGATGAGGACCCCGGATCCGCCGTTCGCGGGCTGGACCTTCGCGGGCCTCGACCTGATGTATCTCACGCCGTAGTTCTTCTCAGCTCTCTGGACGAATTCCTGAAAGCCCTTCCCAGTAGCGCGCATATCCATGTAGAAGATCGTGCTGTTGATGTCCGGGACATGCTCCCGGACGAGTATCGATTCCTTCGTCGCGTACATGCAGCAGACGCTGCTGCAGTACTTGTACATCTTCTCGTCTCTTGAGCCGACGCACTGGACGAATCCAAGCTTCTTCGGCTCTTTGCCGTCCGAAGCCCTCACCAGATGACCGCCTGTAGGACCCGATGCCGACAGGATCCTCTCGAGCTGCAGCGAGGTAACGACGTCCTTGCAGATGCCCAGGCCGTACTGGGACAGAACGGTCACATCGGCCAGGTCGAAGCCGGTCGCCACTACCACCGCGGACGCATCCAGCACGACCGTCGAGTCCTTCTGGTCGTACTCTATCGCCCCAGCCTGGCAAACCTTCTTGCACACTCCGCACTTGCCGCTCTTAATCATCGTGCAGTGCTCGGCGTCTATTGTCACCTTCCGAGGGACCGCCTGCGGGAAAGGGAGGTATATGGCCCTCCTTTTGGACAGCTTCTCCTCGAACTCGTTGGGTACCTTGATGGGGCATTTGGCCATGCAGTCCCCGCAGCCGGTGCACTTGGAGATGTTGACGAATCTCGCTTTCTCCTTGATCGTGACCTTCAGGTTCGGGAACTCGCCGCTCATCCCCTCGACCTCCGAGTATACGTGAAGCTTGATGTTCTCGTGGCCGGCGCACATGATCATCTTCGGAGACAGGATGCACATCGAGCAGTCGTTCGTGGGGAATGTCTTGTCCAGCTGGGCCATCCTCCCGCCGATCGATGGCGACCTTTCTACGAGATGCACCTCGTATCCCATGTCCGCGAGGTCCAGCGATGCCTGTATGCCGGCGATCCCTCCTCCTATCACAACGACCTTCTTGGACATGCTTAGACCTCTGCTGCTCTGGCCAGTATATGAATGGGACGCACCCACGCGATATATCGTTTCCGCAATACCGTTGTAACGGTGCCTCGGACCGGTCCTTCATGCGGCCGGTTCTCAAAGGGGTAAGCAAGTCCTCTTGATAAGAATTGCCGTCGTGCAGGGCTCCATTCAGGTTACCGGAGTCGGCTAGCCACGTTCACGCGAAAGCTTTTAACAGGTTCATACATAACCCGTTCCCAGGAAATCATCATGCTGAAGGAGTGCACGGACCACGGGTATTTCAGGGCTGAGATATGCCCTGTCTGTGGCGACGAGGGAAGGTTCTTGATGGACACAGACGAACTGGACAGGCTCAGCAGGACCCTGGCTGGCGTCCTGAGGCACTTCCCGGAGCGGTTCGACCTCAAGATGGACAGTCACGGATTCGTCAGCCTGAGGGACTTCGTGAACGCCGTCCAGACGAAGCAGCGCAGATTCCACTGGGTCAGGCCCCATCACATCATCGCAATCATCGAGACTGACAACAAGGGCAGGTACGAGTACAGGGACGGGATGATCAGGGCCACATACGCGCATTCGTTCGCGGTCGATCTCGACCTGCCGTCCGGTGGAACCCCGGACAAGCTGTACTATCCGACCACCAGCGAAGAGGTGGACATCGTGCTCGAGGTCGGCCTGAAGCCCTCAGACCGCAAGATGGTCCATTTGAGCAGAGGCATCGGAGATGCTGTGAACGCTGGAAGGGTCAGGACTCCTGCCCCGATAATCCTCGAGGTCGATTCGAGGGCCGCCACGGAGGACGGGATAGTCATCCAGAAGGCCGGCAAGACGGTCTACCTGACGACCGATGTGCCCCCGAAATACCTCTCGAAGATAGAAGTCGACCTCGCCGAGTTCCCGCCCGAGAGACCCAAGGAGGATAAGCCCGAGGAGAAGGCGGAGAAGGAAGAGAGCGAGGAAGAGGACAAGCCGGTCGAGCAAGAGCTCCCGCCGGATGAGTGACCATCGCACATTCGGCCGCCACCAGCTAAACTCTTAATATCCTCTAGACAACCTTCTGTATCGATACGTTCCAGAGGGCCGACAAGATGGTTGCAGAGGAGGACGAGGGCAAGTTCCCGCTACACGTCGTGGATTTCCATTGGGACGACTTCACGCCTCACATGGAATGCTATGACCTATCCTCCGGTCAGATATCGGAGTTTGACCTAGACGATGTGAGATTCTCCGCGAGCAAGAGGAAGGTCTGTATCGGATACTGGGACGGTGAGAGGTATGTGCGATGCCCGAACCAAGCCCAGGTCACCCGGTTCGAGCAGTGTCCTCAGTGCGCCGGCGAGTCCTTCATCCCCTTTCAGGAGTGCATATTCGAACCGAAGTGTGACGGGGAGAAGTGCGACCTCGAGTTCTGCAAGAGGGAGCATGTGCTCTACATCGCCTTCTATGACACTCGTATGAAGATAGGCATGAGCTCGACCAGAAGGGTGGAGCGCAGGCTGATCGAACAGGGGGCGGACGCGTTCTCAATCATAGGCAAGTTCGGCTCCAGAAAGAAGGCGCGGGACGCGGAGAAGAATATCTCGTCCAGGTTGAAGATACCGCAGTCTCACCGACAGGAGGTGCTGCTCAAGAACCTCGCGAGACGGATTGATAGTGCGGGGGTGGAGGGAAGGCATGAGGCGCTATCGATCACTCTGGGTGAGGCGTACCAGCTGTCGCCGGAACCACTCAAGTGGCTGAAGGATTATCCAATCGACCTGCCCCTGAGAGAACCGCCGGAGTTGCTGCGGTCCTGGGGCAGGCATTCGGGGGACCTCATCGGCATGAAGGGCAAGTGGCTGATCTTCGAGTCAGAGGGATTGAAAGCCATCAGCCTCCCGGACTTCCCTGCGAGATTCCTCTCCCGAGAGCTTCTATGACCGGTTGCACTCCTTCAAAACACAGAAATACGTATCCAGCATTGAAGTGTGAAGGTGGCTTGATTGAAGATAACTTGGCTCGGTCATTCAGCATTCTTGATTGAAGGCAGGAACAAGGTGCTCATAGATCCATTCTTGACGGGGAACCCGAAGGCCGCGATATCCGCTGACAAGGTCAAGTGCGACATTATATGTGTCACGCATGGACACGGGGACCACCTCGGAGATGCGGTCGAGATCGCGAGACGGACTGGAGCCACGATCGCGTCCATAGTCGAGATGGCGAACTATGTCGAGAGGACCGGCGTGAAGAGCGTCGGGTTCAACCTGGGTGGGACCGCGAAGGTGCTGGACACCAGCATCACGATGGTCCCAGCGTTTCACTCATCCTCGATTGGTGCGCCCGGCCTCGAGTTCTCCGCCGCCATGCCGGTGGGCATGGTCATCGACTCCGGAAAGGTGGTCTATCACGCGGGCGACACCTGCGTCTTCGGGGACATGAGACTGATACATGACCTGTACAAACCGGAAGTGGCGATGCTCCCCATCGGGGGATTCTACACGATGGACCCCAAGCAGGCTGCCTTGGCCACTAAGCTGATCAACCCGAAGTTAGTGATACCCATGCACTACGGCACTTGGCCGCCGATCGAGCAGGACCCTAAGGAGTTCGAGAGGCTCGTGAAGAGGTCGTCCAAGGCGAAGGTCGTCATCCTGAAGCCTGGTGAATCGCTGGAAGTATGATGCAAGATGTCCACGATCCTCACGCCCGACGAGATAAGGCAGCGGCACGGACACATGTTCTCGAAGCGGTTCATAACTATGGTGGACGAGCGAGCGGGCAGGGCAAAGATATTCGAGGAGTGTTGCGCCCAGGGGCCGGTCGAGTGGGACGCCGTCAACAGGCTCAGGGCACGAGGGGTCGTGGAACATGTCGAGGTCGTCGGGACGACATTGATCATGGACGCCAGGATCGGAGAGGGCGAGGTCAGGTTCGGCCCTGCCACCAATAACACCGGCGGCCAGGCTCTGAGATCGCTAATCGTCAAGGACGGAAAGGTGGAAACCACATGGATCGGTCTTGCCGGTGCCAGCGTTGGGATAGGCGCCTGTCTTCCCCAGGCTGAGGGTGTGGAGAAGGTCGAGTTCTTGAGTGACGAGCTTGTCGGCGGCAGCAGGAAGGTAGAGGTGAGGATCACCACACCGCTCCACAGAAGGCTCATCATCGGGATAGATGACACCGATACGAAGGAGAAGGGTGCGACCTGGGTCTTGGGGCTCAACCTGGGCAGGAATACACCCCACGGGGTGTTCCTGTCGCACAAGATAGTCCAGCTCAACCCGCACGCTCCCCAGAAGACGACGAACTGCGCATCCACTGGCGTCGGGTTCGCGGTGAGACCTGACGAGGTCAAGAAAGCGATCGAATGGGCCAAGGAGTATGTGGAGAAGAACACCTTCTCAGACCAGACATCCATGGCGGTCTACGAAGGACTGGAGATACCGAGGAAGCTCGTGAGGTACGGCGCCGACGCAAAGGAGACCATACTGTCCATACACGACGCCGAGCATGCGGCGAAGGAGAACGGCGTGCACATCCACGAGATTACCGGGCGGAGGGGCGCCATTGGAGCTGTGGCTGCCATAGGATGCTTCGACCTTGGCCTCTATAGTGCTGGCCTGCCTGGGGATTTCTCGAACGCCTAGTTTTAAGTGCGTTTTGTGCATTGGGTTGCCCTGACGGTCAACTACCATGACATCCGATCTGTCCAGAGCAATCTCCACGACCGCTTACAACACTTACGAGAAGCGGCTACTGAAGGAGGTGCTAGCCATGCCTGTACCCCACCATGTCGCCATCATCATGGACGGGAACAGGCGCTACGCCAAGGAGTTCGGTCTGCTCGTGTCCGAGGGACACGAGAAGGGCAGGGAGAAGCTCGAGACCATACTAGAGTGGTGCATGGAGCTTGGTGTCAGGATGCTCACTGTATACGCCTTCTCCACGGAGAACGTCGGCCGGGACAGGAACGAGGTCGAGGACCTGATGCGTATGTTCGTCCTGAACTTTCGCAATCTGGCGGAGGACAAACGAGTGCACAAGCACAAGATTCGGGTGAAGGTCCTTGGCCAGAAGGACATGCTCCCGAAAGACCTCCGAGAAGCGATCGAGTACGCCGAGGACCAGACCAAGGACTACAACGAGTACTTCTTCAACATCGCCGTGGGCTACGGCGGCCGCGAGGAGATAGTCCACGCAATCAAGAAGGTCGCTGAGGCTGTCAAAGACGGGAAGATGACGGTAGATGACATCACTGAGAAGACCTTCACCGAATTCCTGTACACCAAGGACATGCCCGACCCCGACCTCGTCCTGAGGACATCGGGCGAGGAGCGAATCTCCAACTTCCTGCTCTGGCAGTTGGCCTATTCAGAGCTCTACTTCTCGGATGTGTACTGGCCGGGCTTCAGGAAGATCGATTTCCTGAGGGCCGTGAGGTCGTACCAGCTGCGGAAGCGCCGGTTCGGTACCTGACGGCAATTCGGCGCTATCCTGACTGCCAATCGTCAGGTTTTGGCTCTTTTCGATACGAAATTATGCCTTCTCAACCTGTTTTTTGTGTGGTTTCCGTTACCTTGAAGTATGACTTGCCTATTGCAGGGCGGGTATCATAAATGACATCCGCGCCGCTGGAAGAACACCCGTGCGAGATATACGAGAGATGGAAGGGCCTAGACCTCAAGATGCTCCCCATCGACAGGACCGACATCAGGATACTCTGCGAGCTGAGGGAGAACGCCCGCATGAGCAACTCGGAGATCGCCAAGAAGCTTAGCGTCACGGAGGCGACGGTCCGGCGCAGGATCAAGAACCTGATCGAGAAGGGGATCATTCTCAGATTCTCCATACACATCGACTACAGGCTAATCGAGAACACCGTCAAGGCATACATACATGTCAAGACCGTCACAGACAAGCTCGACAAGGTGGTGCAGCATCTCACGAACCACAACAGGGTCGTCGCGGTTTACCGGGTCACGGGCGAGTACGACCTTCTCGTGGTCGCGCTCTTCGTCGGCATGACCGAGCTCCAGGAGTTCATAGACACCTTCCTGAAGATGGACGGCATCAAGGAGACGGACACGCAGATCGTCATGAGCGCTCACAAAGGCGTGCCGTGGACTGGGATTTGATCCAGAAGCCAGTCTGTGGTCGGGCATCCCTGACTATCGTTAAATACTGTCAGGCCAGATACGCTCTCATCGGGAAGGGGGAGTGGTGCTGTGCGAGTACTGGTGCGCGCGTTGAGGATTGTCGTACCGCTTTCGATAGGAGGGACGCTCCTCGCGACCTTGTTTCTCTTCGGGATCGCATACCGCTTCGTCACGAATGAAGTGATTGCGCCGATTGACTCGAGCCCCTCAATAGCAGTGGATGTCAGTGGCAACATTCACTTCTCCCACTCCGTATCGTACCGGCTGTACAACAGCGACTATGGGCTGTACACCACATCCAATTCGAACGGCAAGTGGGAGACCGTCAGAATCACCGACAATGAGTCGGTAGACGCGACGGCCTTGTCGGTCGATTCAGACTGCCATCTGCACATTGCCTATGCGTTCGATCGGGACCTCTCGACTATTCGGCCCTCCGTGATGGTCGAGGGCTTCATCGGATATGCTACAAATTCCTCTGGTGAATGGAGGACGCAAGTAGTGTCCCACGGACTTGGTATATACCGCCAGTGCTGGATGGACATGAGTCAAAGCGGCAGTCCTGGCATCCTCTTCATCCAGAACGGCACCCTCATGTTTGCCTACGTCCCCGAGGTCACCCAATATCAGTTCGTCGTCGAATCGCTCGGCATCGATTCTCTAGGCGGTGATATCGCGTTCGACAAAGATGGAGTGCCGAACGTGAGCTACGTCAGCAACGGGACACTGTGGCTGGCAACGAGGGCATCTTCCGGAACCTGGTCTTCGAGCATAGTGTACGAGGGATATGCCTCAAGCATTCACACCTCCCTTGCATATGACAGGAACGGCTCGGCTAGGGTGGCGTTCTTCTCTAACGCTGGAGGGAAGAGCTTGTACTGCGGCAACGACTCATCTGGCTCTTGGAGCTTCTCAAGAGTCTCGGGCATCACCGGAAGTGACCCCGCATTCTGCGCTCTATGCCTAGATGCCAATGATAGTGTTCGGATAGGCTCGAGTTGCGGGACAGACCTGGTCATGTATTCCGAACAGAATGGCAATCGATGGATTAACCGCCATCTTATCGGAGGAGATGCTCGCCCGATCCAGATCTCTGTGTCTCCGAGTGGGAAGGTGTACATAGCTTTCAGTTACACTGCTGGAAAGATAGAGTATCTTACAGATGACGCAACGCCAGTCGGTGTCATGTCTCAAGTGCCATACCTGCTCCCAATAGGGATTGCGTTGGTCGCAATCGCAGGCGTGTTCATAGCCACTGAGATTGTGAGGTTCGCCCGAAAGCGCAACGATCAGACATACTCAAAGTCCGCCCGGTGGCCTCCCAGCCGCCTCTGAACCGGTCGGTGAGTCTCAAGCTGCCTGAAGTGCGATCTGGACCACGTCCATCGTCTTGATGTCCAGACCAGCCTTCTTAGCGCCAGCGTTCAGGTTGACCTGACAGAACGGACACGACGTTGCGATGACCTCCGCCCCTGCCTTGACGAACTGTTTCACTCGTTCCGCAGCGATGTCCTCCGCCATGTCGTTGAAGGCCGACTTGAACCCCCCGCCAGCGCCGCAGCATTGGGCGTCCTCCTTCTCTTCTTTGATCTGGATGAGATCGAGTCCAGGGATTGCCTTCAGGATGTTCCTGGGCGCGTCGTAGACCTTGGCGTGTCTACCCAGGTGGCACGGGTCGTGGTACGCCACTTTCTTCTTGAACTCCTTTGTGAACTTCAGCTTGCCGTCCTTGATCAATTTCTCAAGATATTCCGAGATGTGGTACAGCTTGTATCCCGGCTTTCCGGTTAGGGTGGGATAGTCGTTCTTCATGGTGTTGTAGCATCCCGCGCAAGCTGTGACCATGGCCTTCCAACCGCGCCTGTCCATCTCGCGGACGTTGTGCGGGGCGAGCTCGTCCCTGACTGGCCCTTTCTGGCCGGTCCTTAGCAAGGGGGAACCGCAGCACCATTCGTCCTCGCCCAGAATATTGAATTTCACGCCTGCTTTGTCGAGAAGCTTCGCGGTCGCTGCCGCCAAGGGCTGCATCCTGTAGGCCTCCGTGCAGCCCGTGAAGAAGACGACATCTGGGTTGGGCGAGAGCTTGATGTCAGCTGGCAGCCAAGCGGCCCTCTTCTCCTTGGGTTCGTCGTACGGGTTCCGTTTCTGGACCACCCTCTCCTTGATCTTCCGGGAAGCCTCTGGCGGGTTGAATCCCTCCGATATCAGCCATTCCTTGACCTCTTCCCAGAGCTTCGGGAACTCGATCTCGACATGGCAGGTGTGCTCGCATGCAGCACATGAGGTGCACTGGAAGACTCTTTCGACGAACTGAGGGGTTATCTTGGTGTTGCGTCCGAGGAGCCTGTCCATCGGGGTCTTTGCGGCCATCTGTTTGAGATAGAAGACCTTGCCTCTCGGAGACGAGGACTCCCAACCTATCACCGAATGGACCGGACAGACGTCTTTGCAGTATCCACATTGCAGACAGGCGTAGAGGTCCTTCTCAATATCGTTTATCTTTCTCATGATAGTCACCAAATGACCGTCGAATGGTTCCAGGTCCATCCCATAGGGCCCGGGATCCGCTTCCGCCCCTTGTCTCAAGTGATGGCTTCAATGATGATAAACCTAGCGAAGTACCTACGTGATGGTAGTGTCTGGCTTACTTCCGCCGGATACTAGGTTTCGCCTTCGGCTTCTTAGGCTCGAGACGAATCTCAACTACCTTGCCCGGCCCGTACCCCTTGAGGCTGCTGAGCATCCCCCGGACGGTGTCGTCAACGATGCTCGACACGAACTTCCCTGCGGAGATCCTTCTGCCGCCGACCAGTATCTTCACGTTTACATCAGAGAGCTCCTTGCAGTCCTTGAGCACTCTCTTCCCTGCCACGATCGCTCTGGCGAGGCCGTCGCAATCCAAACCGCACTTGCCGCAGTCGAGGCCCGGGAGCTTGTCATTGACCCGCTCGACCGCGACTTCGTTCTCGACATACTTCACTAAGTCCCCCAGCTTCGGATTCGTCAGCACGGTGCCCTTCCTGGGGGTGACATGGCCGATCGCAACCTTCGGGAACGAGCCCTCCTTGAACCCTTCTATTATCAGGACATCCGGCCTGAACTCGGCCAGAAGCAAGCGCGCGATGTCGTCCGCTGACATCTTCGAGTGTCTTATTATGGTCGT
>CAZTFD010000024.1:0-12616 GCA_964612225.1 uncultured Thermoplasmata archaeon
CCGTTCCTCGTGCCTATCGTGATCGAGTTCGTTATCGCCGCGGCCGTCGTCATCCTCATAGTGGAACACATTGGCACGGTTGGCAACCTCCCGCAGAAAGTTGGTTTTGCCTCAGGCATTCTCATCTTCTTCATCTTCCTGGGGGCAATACTGACCCTGGGCGGTTGGCTGGACATGCTAATACCGGTAATAGGGACGTCCCTATTCGTCATAGATCTGACAAGATGGTCGAGGGGCAAGAGGCCCTTGGTGTTCAGGGTTGGCCGCCTGATCTATGGGGATTCGAAGGCGAAAGCAGCGGTCACGCCATTGGCGGCAAAATGAAAGCGCCGTCGAACGGTTTCGAACCGTTGACCTTCCGCTTAACAGGCGGACGCTCTACCAGGCTGAGCTACGACGGCTTCTGTGGTTGCAGGCGCAGTTAAAGTGACCAGTTAGATAAGCTTTTGCCGCATGCCTCCAGGCCTCGAATCGGAAAACTATGGGGCGGGAGCACGATTACTCGATCGACTCCCGCAGCTCATTGACCGTATTGCTCATCGTTTCGAGGATGTCCTTAAGATGATCGAGGAAGTCCTGAATCTTCTCCGTGGTCACCGCACCATCGGGAGAAGGTTCGATGAGTCCCTCCTGTTCAAGTATTCTGAGCGAATACCTCACCTTGTGTTGCGGGTGTTTCAGCATCTCAGAGAGCCGGATGATCCCTATCGGTTCATTGTCCATGATTGCCTTGAGCATGGCCACATGTCTCTGAAGTAGGTCGATCTCGGTCTCGATCTTGCTCGTAAGTACGGATCTGCCAGACTTGCCTTTCATCTAAGAAACCTTCTGTGCGTAGGGTGTCGGAGTCGATGTATCGTGCTACATGATAGCACGAGGAAATATAAGAACGGCAACGGGGGAACAAGGGCGTTGGTAGCACTGTCAGCAACCAAGCTTGATATAACGTCCAACAAATAGCGTAGCTCAACATGACAGTGATCGAAGCCCGCAACGTCGTTAAGCTCTACGGGAACATGAAAGCCCTGGACAACGTGTCCATCACCGTCGACAGAGGCGACTTCTTCGGATTCTTCGGCCCGAACGGCGCTGGCAAGACCACTCTGATCAGGATACTCACAGGTCAGCTCGCACCTACCTCAGGCTCCGTGAGCGTTCTCGGCGTCGATGTGATGAAAGAGCCGTTACGCGTAAAGGAGTTGATCGGTATCGTGCCGGAGGTGGAGAGCCCTCCGACCTACCTCACGGGGTACGAATACCTTTACTTCGTCGGCAAGGTCAGGAAGCTCGACAATCTCGAAGATAGGATAGAGAAATGGATCTCGTTCTTCGACCTCGATGAGAAGAAGGGCACGATCTGCAAGGATATGTCCAAAGGCATGAGGCAGAAGCTGATGCTGGCATCAGCCTTCATCCACGAACCGAAGCTCCTGTTCTTGGACGAACCGTTCATAAACCTCGATCCGATCTATCAGAGGCTGCTCAGGGAGCATCTGGTCGAATACATCTCCAAGGGCGGGACTGTGTTCATGGCTTCGCACCTTCTCGAGATAGCGGAGAGGCTGTGCAACAAGCTCTCGATAGTGAACCTTGGAAGGGTCGTCGCTCAGGGAAGACTGGATGACCTGGTCAAGGGCGGAGAGAATCTTGAGAAGCTGTTCCTCCGATCTGTCGGTCTTCCTGGCGTCGGGGGTGACTCGGGACGAAAGACCTCCTGAGGCTGATGCTCAAGGAAGAGTTCAGGACACATGCGTCGTATTCCGGCAAGCAGAGGTTCCTGACCTTTCCATTGTTCGTGTTTATTCTCTCGTTCGCAAGCGGCTTGACTATCGACAAGATGCTTGAGACCATCTCCCTCGAGCGGCTGGCGTTGTTCACGCACCTGTCCGCGTTCCTGTACGGTCTTAGCGTCGGAGCGTTCGGCCTCATGGGCAGAGAGTATCTTGAGAGGAGGCATGGGACCAGCAACTACCTGGTCGCGATGCCGTATCTGCTGCCGATTTCCTTCAGAACGACATTCCTGGGCATCTATCTTCGGGACGCCATCTTCTACGTGCTTCTGCTCCTGATGCCCGCTACACTGGGGCTTCTGGCGGCGGCCCCTTTCATGGGCTTTCATCTGAGCAGCATAGGACTGTTCTTCCTTGCAGTGCTCCTGACGTTCATGATCGGCATGTCGATCAGCTTCTTCGCATCCGTCATCTACATTCGAAATGTGAAGGCGTTCACAGCTTTCACAGCTGCCTTCGCCCTGCTTCTCATCGGCTATGGAGTCTTCGGATACCCGTCCCTCGAATTCATCCTCCCTTCGCTGGGGTTCCAAATGGATGTTCGTCCCTTTGGCGCGGACTCCTCTGAGGCGTTGATGTACGTTGGAGTTTCGGCCGCAGTGGCATCGGTGTTCGCGATATTGGCCTACTATCTCGTCCAAATACGCATAAACATCTCCTCGAAGTCGCATGCCAACCTCCTCCCGAAGTACTATGATCGGGTGAGCATGTTTGGTGGTCTCAGGAGGTCCCTGCTCTCGAAGGAGTTCCTCGACCTTCGCAGGAGCGGCATCATCGCGAAGATGTTCTTCGCATTCATACTTCCGCTCTTGTTCTTGTCGTTCACTACGTGGTATGTGAATTACGGGCTCTCGATCCCCGTCGGGTTCAATGCGGTGTTCTACGCCGCAATGGTTGGTTTTATCGGCGTGATGATGTACAGTTGGCTGAACAACGTCGACCTGGCGGAGTACTACTCGCTCCTTCCTGTTACGGTGCCGCAGCTGATCCGTATCAGGATAACCGTGTTCATCTTCCTGACCATGGGGATATCCGCTTTCTTCGTGGTGGCCATCTCGATTCTCAACGGGGAGACGAACCTCCTTTGGCTGGCGTTGATAGTCATGTTCGTCACATCCCTTTACATGGTCGTCATGACTGCCTACTTGACCGGTCTGAAGACCAACACATTCCTGTTCGACACGAGCGTCCTATCGAAATTCACCGTGTTGTCCTTCCTCCCGGATCTCTGCCTGACCATCCTTTCGTTCAGCCTACAGTCCAACTGGTCGATCGCGTTGATAGGGATCGCAATGGTCCTTGGTGCGCTCGCCGTGGCAACTTTCATCCTGCTCAGAGGAATCGAGGGGAAATGGGCTAGGACTTCGTTTAGCGTGTGAGGTGCGATTATGAAGTGGGATGTCGCCGTGAGACGCTTGACCCATGTCCTCATCGCGCTCGCTCCTCTGTATTACTCCATCCCGGTCGATCTGCCATATGTCGGCCTCAGGAGATGGGTCCTGCTCATCGCATTCTTCGCCGCCGTGTCTATGTTCGAAGCCGTCAGGCTCTGGAAGGGCGTTACGTTCCTTGGCCTGAGACCACATGAGAAGAACCAGATAGCGTCCTTCGCCTGGGCAGCGGCCGGGATCACCTTGGTGCTGTGGTTGTTCCCGCATGAGATCGCCACTGCGGCATTGATCGGGATGGCCGTCGTGGATCCTCTGATCGGCGAGCTCAGGAAAACTATCGATGGAAGGATAGTCGTTCCGGTTTCGTCCGGAGTCTACTTCGTATTGTGCATCTCCGTCCTCATTCTCACGAGCGATATGTCGTTTCTGTTCGCGGGAGCACTCGCCTCTGTAGGGGCGGCAATCGCCATCGCGTCGGAAAACCTTGAGATCAAATACGTAGACGACGACTTCCTTATGGCAGTCCTGCCAGCAGTCGCTATGACAGTACTCTGGCTGTGGGTTTGAGAATGGTCACAATCGATTAGCACGCCGAGAGTCTAGATGATCTCAAGCTTGCCGTATTTCCCCGCGCTGACCTGCAGCTTGTCCTTGTAAGCCGAGGCCCAACCGTTCGTTATTCTGATCTTCGAGTTGATCTCGACCTTCTCAATGTCGTCGTTCCATAGTGTCAGGGCGACACTATCCCCGTTCTCGTCCTGTCCAACCGCGTCGCAGACCCTGCCCGAGGAGCCGCTCCACTTCGATTGGAACTCCCTGGGCTCCTTCTTCTCGACAATCGTGAGGACTAATTCGTCGACTTTCGACTTATCCTTCAAGTCCTTGGCCATCATTGCAGCACGCTCTGATTTCCGCGATAGACCGTATCTCTACTTAAATCTCTCCCCATCTCGGAGCCCTTTGTCCCATGTGTCGCTCATTCTTACACGAGCATTTTCCTGAGCTAGCCAGTAGGTCAAGAATGCGCATTCAAGATTCCAATTAGGCTTATATGCCCCCAAAAGGATAGGGTTCGTCCATGACGCGGATCAAGGTCATCACCGAGCCGGCCGAGCTCGTCCCAATGTTCCGGGCGGTCGATACCAAGGTCAAGCGCGAGGTCCTGAAACTAGTGACTCTCGAGTGGCATACGATCCGCGACATTGAGAAGCAGTTCGGGCCTGCGGGAAAGGAGGCACTGCTGTTCTTCGAGAAGATGAAGCTAGTCGAGACTAGATGGCAGACCTCTCCCGAGCAGCAGCCGGAGAAGGCCTATCACACGTACTACACATCGTTCCACATCAACGCCTCATGGCCCGTCTACGAGATCAGCGATGTCCTCGCAGCTGCGGTCATGGAGGAGAAGGAGTTCCAGAAGATCGAGAAGCAGATCCACGAGATGGTCGGGGCTCAGGGCAAGTTCGCTGGGGACGTCGCAGAGGTACTCGGCGTCACTTTCACAATGCTCAAGAGCCTGGTCAAGAGGAGCACGAAGCTGGACTATAGGGGCCACAGGATCGAGCGGGTAAAGGAGTGACCCGGCGGTCCGGGGGATTCTGATGATAGTGGTCCTAAGGCTTGGCCATCGGCCTTCCAGGGATCAGAGGGTCACTACGCATGTCGCGCTCACCGCCAGGGCCCTCGGGGCCGATGAGGTCTGGGTCTCCACGGAGGATCCGGTTCTCGAGAAGACGGTTGAGAGCGTCGTGGGGAGATTCGGGGGCAGGTTCAGGATCAAGACCGGCGTAGATTGGCGCAAAGCGCTCAAAGCATGGGACGGTGAATCGGTCCACCTTACCATGTACGGCGAAACCCTATCGAAGGCGCTGCCGACGATCAAGGGGAAGGATATCCTCATAGTGGTCGGCGCGGAGAAGGTCCCTCGCGAGGTCTATGACCTCGCGGACCGCAATGTCTCCGTAGGTAATCAGCCGCACTCGGAAGTCGCGGCTCTGGCGATATTCATGGATAGGTACAAGGGCGGGAAATCCCTTGAGAGGCCCTTCAAGGGCAGACTGAGGATCGTCCCGAACCCGAGGGGGAAGACAGTCATTGACAGCAACAAGTTCAAAGCACGCTCGCCTTCCAAGCAGTGACGAGTGCGTCAAGATACTCCGGGAACATGCGTGCGACCAAGAGATCATCAGTCATTGTGAGGCTGTATCGGAGCTCGCCGTGAGGATTGCCAAGAAATGCCGCGCCGACGTCGAACTGGTCAAGGTGGGCGGGTTGCTTCATGATCTGGGAAGATGCAAGAGTCACAGCATGACGCACGCTGTCGAGGGCGCTAAGCTGGCGGCCGAGCTAGCTTTACCGGTTCCAATAGTGAAGATAATCGAAAGGCACATAGGTGCTGGAATAACGCCGAGGGAGGCTGAGCGGCTGGGCCTTCCGAAAAAGGACTACTCTCCACGTTCGCTGGAGGAGAAGATTGTTGCGCATGCTGACAACCTGATCTCCGGGACCAGACGGACGAACATCGAGGAAGCTGTCGCCAACGTGGCCAGACATGGACAGCACGAGGCCGCACTAAAGATCATGAGGCTTCACGAGGAGCTTTCTAAGGTGTGTGGAGTGAACGTCGACAATATCCGCTGAGGGTCGCTACCATCTGCCATAGTGGACAATTTCCTTTAGCTCTTTTCTGTTCTTTGGTCCCACTGTCTTGTTGGCCAGCACAGTCGCGATGGTGTCCCCGCCGGTTGGATAACCTATAGGGACGAGAGCCACGACCCTGATGTTCTCGGGTATCCCGAGCGCTGCCCTCACCTTCGATTCCCTGAACCCTCCGACGATGACCGTCCCGAGGCCTTGCTCCCAGGCCTCTAGAATGATGTGCTCAACAGCTATCCCCACATCGAACATGAAGTAGGGCTTCCCATCCATGGTGCCGCTCTTCTCCGGATCTCCGCAAGCGACTATCAGTGCTGGGGCGTTCTTGATGTTCGCAGGGACGATGCCCAGATCATCGACCTTCTGCCTTCCCTGAACAACGATGAATTGCCAGCACTGTTTGTTCCCCCAAGATGGCGCGAGTCTCGCAGCCTCGAGGCACTTGGTCAGCTTCTGCTCCTCGACCGGTATGTCTTCGAAGCTCCTGACGCTCCTCCTGGTGGCAATGGCGTCCCAGATTCTTGTCTCGCCCATTTCCGCCATGGGACTAAGAATCATGTGGGTGGTCTTGAACTCTTTCCCCGGCGCCAGAGTTCAAGCCTTATATCGGGCGAATTCGCCTCGTTTGTGCGCGTCCCTGAGGTCGTGATACGCTTCAGCGTTTCTCTTGGCCGCTTCCCTGAGGGAAGGGTCCCCCTGTTTGACGATCTTCGCGGGAACACCAACGACCAGGCTCCCTTCCGGCACTTTCATACCCTCCTTCACCAGAGCATTCGCGCCGACTATAGACCCGCTTCCTATCTCAGCTCCATCGAGTATGGTGGAGTTCATTCCCACTATCACATAGTCTCCGACCTGAGCGGCGTGGATTATCGCGCCATGGCCAACGGACACGTTCTTCCCTATGATTATCGGCTTGCCGGGATTGCCGTGTATCTGGCAATGCTCTTGGATGCTCGAGCCTTCTCCGATCCTCACCTGCGACAGGTCTGCCCTGATGACTGCAAATGGCCAGATGCTGCAACCCTTGTCGATGACGACATCACCGATGATTATTGCCTCTGGTGCGACATAGCATGATGGGTCTATCTTGGGTCCAGGCACGGACGCGAGAACGCGGGCGGTCGATAAAATGCTTTTTCCTTAATCCTCGACCTGGGTCTTCTCAGGCTTTGGTTTCGAGGACCTCTTGACTGCGACCCTCTTGGGGAAGTACTTGAGAATGACGATGTCCCCGATCGACGATATCCATCGATACGGGACGTTGACCGATTTGGATCCCTCGACGAGGAGCGGGTTCGTACTTGTTACGAAGAGTCCTTGCACCTTGTTCTCATCGACATCCACTACCAGGTTCCCTATGCTTCCCAGGAAAATGCCTTGGCTAGTGTAGACCTGCAATCCAATCAGTTCAGAAGCTTCCTCGAGCATCCTGCATCCCTGCGACCGTATCACCATCCGTTGCTTAAAAAGTTTGTCTAAGCCAGATTCTCGGTCTCAAGACTCTGTCTTGAGGAATCAGCTTCCCGTTTTTTCGTCACAACAGTTAACTACCGGGTGCACATACGATATTGCATAAATGTTGCACAAGCGTGCATAACCCGGTGGACAACATGTCAAGCGAGATTGAACAGATAAGACAGAAGAAGATGGCTGAGATGATGCAGACTGCGACTACTGGCAAATCTGGTGGGAACGGATGGCCGGAGGCTACAGTCCTAGTGAACGATTCGAATTTCGACGAGTTCATCAAGAAGTACCCGAAGGTAGTCATCGACTGTTGGGCGCCCTGGTGTGGCCCGTGCAGGATGCTCTCGCCGACGATCGACTCCCTGGCGAAAGACCACAAGGGCAAGGTCGTCTATGGCAAGCTGAACACTGACGACAACTTCGGCACAGCCGGCAAGTACAAGATCATGAGCATCCCGACTCTCCTGTTCTTCAAGAACGGGAAGTTGGTCGACAAGATGATAGGCGCCGCCCCACGGACGGTTGTTGAACAGAACATCAACAAGACTCTGGGCTGAACAAGGAAGCCGGATCCAGTCGACAGCGATATCGACCGACATTCTCTCCGACTCTGACTTCTAGCGTTGCTTATGCTGTGTGCGCTGGAAAGTATAAATCGCGATAACCACGTTGAGCCGCGAGCATAGATGAATTTCGAAACCACGGTCGTCTGGAACGATAAGTTCCCCGGAAGACTGCAATGCCAGAACGGGCAGGTCATAGACTATTCCGCCCCTGCGGAACTGGGCGGCACGCGCGGCCCTCTCACTCCTGAGGACGCATTCGTCGGGGCTGCGAACATGTGCTTTCAGATTGTGTTCGAGGGTGTCTCCCGCGACCTTGGAATGAAGTTACTGGAGTACAGGTGTAGAGCCGTCGGAGATCTGGAAGTGGTTGAGGGCGCCAAGAAGTTTGTCAAGATGACCATTTATCCCGAAATGCGGTTTGCGCCCGGATCGAAGATGTCGAACTTGGACAGGGCTCTCTCTGTGACCAAGCGGAAATGCCTGGTCACGAACTCTATGGACCTCGAGCTCGAGGTTGTCTCGAAGGTGCTGTGACATGTGCAGGATGGTGGGCGTTGTATTCAGGAACGAATTCCCGATGGGGACTTTGACCGACCTGAGGCATTTGTCGGAAGTCGGCAAGATACCGGAAGAGGAGCAGTTGGGTCACAGGGATGGCTGGGGTATCGTGTCTTTCAGGAACGGCACCCCCAGGTACATCGGTAGGAGCTCGAGGCCAGCATTCCTCGATCCATCCTTCGATTCGGCGCTCGAAGACATCCCCGAGCTGGCCGGGCCGAACATATTGATAGCCCACGTGCGCGCGGCCTCCGAGGGAACGGCCCTGCTGCCGAATACACATCCTTTCGTGGTGGATGGCATCGTCCTGGGGCACAACGGGACAATCGAGAATTTCCACCCGAGAACGACGCGCAAACCGAAAGGCGAGACTGATAGTGAAAGACTTGCTCTTCTCGTGGCAGACAGGTACGACGAGAAGGGTGACCTGAGGATGGCACTGAAATCGGTTATCCTCGGCGAACTCTCTGCGCACGAATTCAGCTCGGCCATCATGTTGGCATCCGATGGTAAGACTCTCTACGGCTACAGGGACTACGCCCGGAAAGACCGCGCGCGCTACTACACTATGCGGGTGTGCCAGTGCAAGGACTATGTTGCGCTGTTCCAACAGACGCACCTAGGGTACAAGGGAAAGCTGTCCAGCGTCAAGAAGGGCGAACTCGTGTCCGTCGGTCTTGATCTGAGAGTGAAGCGAGAGCAAGTCCTCTAAGTCCTAGACTTCCTCGCGGCAAGCCGGATTGCCTCCGTTACGCTATCCTTGGGGACGATGGTCGCAATTGGAATATCGAGTATCTTTTCGATGGTCGGGCTCACGATGGGCGCGCATACCACCGCAACGGCACCGTCCCTTTCAGCCCTGATGGCCGACACGATCGCGTCCTCGACAGTTGCAGCCGGGTACTCTCGTACCTTGACCGTCTCGTCGCCTATCTGCACTGAGCGTTCGATGACTTCGTCGAGCACCCGGCGAGTGACTATCAGAGCGATGAAACTCCCGGCCCTGAGCCCCTCCGCCTCCCGGACTGCCCTGAGGATCTTCCTCAGGATGTCGAGGCTCGGCGACCTTTGCTCGTTCGTGATCTTGTAGATGGTGCTGGGCGATACTCCCGCCTTCTTGGCAAGCTCCTGGACAGTCCAGCCGAGTGTGTCAAGCGTTTCGTGAAGCGCCGTCATGAAGCTCTCGTCCGACTCCAGTGCGGCCTTCTGGAGTTTCCTTGCGGCATTCATCGTTTGTCCTCTATATGATAATATGAGATGCGATATTTATACGATTGTATCAACAAATCAGTACACATGTGAGAAACGATTAATATCCCCATGCCAATCACAATAACGGGATCTGATATGGACAAGAGAGTGCTGATAGCGCTTGTAGTCGCGGCTGTCGTAATCATAGGGGGGGTCTCAGTGGCGCTTCTGCTGAGCCAGAAATCCAACGGAGGTACAGTGAGTTACATCACACTCGCCCCAAAGGACATGAAGGCCGCTCTTTCGACCGGCCAGATCGACGCGTACATCGCCTGGGAACCTTACGTCTCTGACTCTGTCGCGGGCGAGATGGGCGATGTTCTGACGTGGTCGGATGAGATAATGCCCAATCACCCTTGCTGTGTTGTCACCGTGAGGAACGACTTCGCGAGCGGCGCCAACGGGCAGGACCTGACCAAGAGGTTCGTCAAAGCGCATGTCGAAGCCACCGACTGGATGCTGGACGCCTTGGATCACAAGGCCGGAACGAATTACACGCTGCTTGTCAACATGGCCGTTCAATTCACATCGAGGAACTCGACGGTCGTGGAGGCAGCGTTCGAGCACATCGAGTTCGGTTATCTCATGGGATCGAGTTTCAAGTCGTCGCTCGAGACGTTCACTGACATGTACATAGACACAAACATGACGACCGACGAGAAGCTATCACTGCGCGGTTACTCATCTGTAAGTGATTTCGTGGGCAAGTACGTCAACACATCATATCTGGAGTCCATAGACAGCATCGTTCCTAGCTCAACGATAATCAATCCGACAAGTCCCATTAGGCTCGGGTATCTGCTTGGTGATCTCCACCAGATGGCCCAGGTCGTCGCTCAGAACAAGGCAGTGAACGACGGCATCAAGAACCTGTTCGAGAAGTACGGTCTCAATGTTGTGAACGCAACTGGGGCTCCGTTTGCGAACGGCGGTGCCGAAATGACTGGCTTCGCTGCGGGCAATGTCGACATCGGGTACTTGGGAGCGCCGCCGACCATTCTCCAGCACCTGAACGCCGGAGTTGGAACGACGATCATATCGCAGGCCAACAGCGAGGGCAGCGGTCTCGTCGTCAAGGTCGGTGCTGGAATAAACCACCTGAGGGATCTCGAGAACAAGACAGTGGCAACCCCCGGGGAGAGCTCGATCCAGTTCCTGTTGCTGAAGATCGCTCTCGAAAGGGAGGGTCTTGACCTCAAGATAAAGACATAAGGACTCTCCAAACCTCTATCTTGTCCCTCGACATCCTGGAGAAGGTCGTTGAAGCATGAGCCAACCCGCAGCAGTCCTCTGGAAGTTCATACGCCTCAACTGGCCCCGAATAGTCCTAGGATGCGCCTCGTTGATCATATTCGTGGCGGCCTGGTGGCTCTACTCAGCCTATCTTCATGCTGAGTGGCCCTTCGAGGGACGGGCGCCGTCGGGCGCCGCGGAGTTCCTTCCTAATCCGCACAAGGTGGTAGATGCCTTCTTCGACTCCTTCGTTCACAAGGACCCGGTCTCGCAGCTGTTCATGGCGAGCCACATGTATGCTAGCCTGAAGCGCATATTCTTCGGGTTCGTGCTCGCTTTCATTCTGGCCGTCCCACTGGGACTCCTCATGGGTCGCTCCCGGAACGCCGACGCATTCGCAAAGCCTCTAGTCGAAATCTTCAGGCCGATACCGCCCCTTGCATGGGTACCGATCTTCCTCATTGCGCTGAAGTTCTTCTGGGGGCCCATTGCTATTGTGTTCCTGGGGATCTTCTTCCCCATTCTTCTCAACGTCACATTCGGGGCGAAGAGCGTAGAGCCCGTGCTCATAGATGCTGCGAGGACTCTCGGTGCGAAGAAGGGCCGTTTGTTCTTCAAGGTGGTCCTCCCGTTCACGTTCCCATACATGATGACCGGTATCAAGCTCGGTCTCGGGGTCGGCTGGATGTGCATAGTCGCGGCCGAAATGCTCGGAGCAGTCGGCGGAGGGGTGGGCTACTACATTTACAACATGGCATACCAGGCCGGCATGTATGAACGCATGTACGCAGGTATGTTGGTGATAGGACTGCTGAGTGTACTGACGACCGGGGTCGCAGGCATCATAGAACGGAGAGTGTACAGATGGATGGGAATGAAGTAGGCACCTCCATACACATTGACGCCCTCCTCAAGGCGTTCACCAAGGACAAGCTCTCCATTACTGCGCTCGATGGGTTCAATCTCGATGTGAGAGATGGTGAGTTCGTCTGCCTTCTCGGTCCTTCCGGGTGCGGCAAGACGACCGTGCTGAGGATAGTCGCCGGCCTGGAATCTAAGACGGCTGGCACAGTTCGGATCCATGGCCGTGAGGTCGTTGACGCCGGCTCGGACAGAGGGATGGTCTTCCAGGAGTTCGCTCTGTTCCCATGGAGGACCGTCAAAGGGAACATCGAGTTCGGACTCGAGGTCAAGGGCATCGAGCCCGGGAAGAGGAGCGAGATGTCGCAGAGGCTGATAGACCTGGTAGGGCTCAGGGGCTTCGAACGGGCTCATCCGGGACAGCTATCGGGCGGGATGAAGCAGCGTGTGGGAATCGCGAGGGCACTCGCCAACGACCCGGCGGTGCTCTTGATGGACGAACCCTTCGGCGCGCTCGACGCTCAGACCCGGAACCTAATGCAGAAGGAGCTTCTGAGGATCTGGTCCGCAACACGCAAGACCATTCTTTTCGTGACGCACTCGGTCGATGAAGCCGTGTTCCTCGCAGACAGGATCGTGGTGATGACCGCACGGCCTGGAAAGGTCAGGGAGATGATCGACGTGAATCTGCCGAGGCCGAGAGATAGGACCAGCAGAGAGTTCATCTCGGTCCGGAGTAAGGTCCTAACGGAGCTCGATGAGGAATTCGAGAAGGCCAGGGCGAAGGAGCTGTCCCCTGATTGATCATCACCTTCGCACCTCGTCTCGTGGATCGAAAGTCTTC
>CAZTFD010000024.1:12716-14305 GCA_964612225.1 uncultured Thermoplasmata archaeon
GGCACGACCAAGGCCACGATATACAGGCACATCAACAAGCTGAAGGGGTTCGACCTGCTCGAGGAGATGAATGTCGAGGATTCCGAGGGCAATTCCAGAAAGGGCTACCGGATACGGTACGGCAACCTGAGCAAGGCATGGAATTTTACAGAGGCTCATGTTACGGTTGCCATGGAGAACTACCGAAAGACGGTGGACCATCTGCAGGAGCTCGCATCCAAACGAGGTGATAAGCATGCCAAGAAAAGATGAGGTCGTCATACTGACTCCAGGTTCTCTCTACAAGATCAAGAGCCTTGAGGCCAGGGACAAACCGATGGAGACCGTTGGAATATTCAAGGGATATGCTGCTGTGGCACATGACACGGCGCTCGTGATCGAGCTCAATGATACGCACGGCGACGAGAAGGGCAGGCAGAGGCTGATTCTCTCCCACATGATCATCTGCATCGATGTTCTCAAGGCCGAGAAGGAGAAGGAAGAGAAGGAATCCGAGAGCAACGCAGTATACTTCGGCTGAGCGCGGTCGCAATGAAGGTCCAGGTGGACGCCCTCCAAGCCAGGATAATCAACATTCTGAAGGACTGGTATCCAATCACAGTCGAGGAGCTCAAGGACGAGCTCTCGCTCCCGTCCGGGGTCCTCGAACGAGCATTGAAGGCGCTCATGGTCAAGGGTGTCATCGAGTTAGAACCGCTGACTGACAAGACATACATCCGACTCTTGGTGCCTGAGATCATGTTCGAGGTCGACAAGAAGGACCGCAGACGGAAGAAGAAATCCCTACCAATCGAGGCGCCGTCTCAGGACGATTCAATTATGTACGGGTGAACTGCGTGCGCGCGCGCATCCGATAATTAGATATCCGGACTCAATAGTAGGAGACGCCCGTGGACTACCTCGACGAGCTCGTTCAAGCGCTGGTCCTGGGCGAGGTCGACTCTCGGGACGATCTTCTTCGGCTCAAGGCGAAGCTCTGCAAGAAGCACAAGGTCGCACGTGTTCCTGCCAACTACGAGATCCTTGAGCGGGTGCCCGAGGAGTACAGGGAAGTCGTCGAACCGTTCCTCAAGAACAAGCCGGTCCGCACCCTTAGCGGCGTCGCCCCAGTTGCGGTCATGACCAGCCCCTTCGATTGCCCTCACGGTAGATGCTCGTACTGCCCAGGAGGAGTCCCCAACAGCACTCCGCAGTCCTATACTGGCCACGAGCCAGCAGCCCTCAGAGCCTCCATCTACGAGTACGATCCATACAAGCAGACCAAGAGCAGGCTCGAGCAGCTTCGAGCGATCGGCCATAGGACGGACAAGGTCGATCTGATCATCATGGGCGGGACTTTCACGGCGAGGCCCCTTGACTACCGGGAGTGGTTCGTCAAGAGGTGCTTCGATGCGATGAACGGCAAGGAGTCAATGGATATTGCTTCGTCACACGTCTTGAACGAGAGCGCGAAAGCCAGGTGCGTCGGCTTGACCTTGGAGACAAGGCCTGATTGGTTCGGAGTGCGCGAAGTAGAGCACTCGATGCTCCTGGGGGCGACCAAGGTCGAGCTCGGTGTTCAGGTTCTTGACGATGAGGAACAGCGGGAT
>CAZTFD010000025.1:0-13780 GCA_964612225.1 uncultured Thermoplasmata archaeon
AACTCCTCGTCCACCCCCATTGCCCTCCAGCGCCGGACATCCATGCCGAGTGGGTTCAGGGACGCCCTGACCACAGCCTTCGCCTCCTGAGAGAAGTCCTCGAGAAACTTGATCCCCGCATCACCAATTGTCTTGAAGGAGGCGCCAGAGACTTGTGCGGAGGAGATTGGGATTAGCCGCTTCGCATTGTATATGTCCCCAAGGGCGACCAGGAGCTCCATCGCCTTCTGTCGTCCCCTGCCATCCTCGCCTGCCAGGATGCGTTCTTCATCAGCAGTAAGATGCATCGTGCGTGAATCACTGGCCCCGTATAATAGGATAATGGGTATATGGAGCGGGCCTGTCGGGAGTCTCGGGGCGATCGCCCAATCGGCGACTGCCCATTCGAACCCGAGTTTGAGGCTTTCTCCAGCGCCAACGCGGCGTTCCGGAGGCCTCAGTGATATCCAAGCTACACTACAGGCCCGTTCTGTTGGAAAGCCGTGACTGTATATCTAGGTTGGCACCCGGCGGAATCGACTCGATCACACTGTCAGGCCAATCATGATCAAGCCCGCGACGACCGCTGCCAACGCTACGAAATGGGACCTCGCGAGCCTCTCGCGAAGCATTGCGACGGCCATTACTATCGTTATGAGCGGGTAAGAGCTGGAGATCGGAACCACTAGGGACGCAGAGCCCTCTCCGAGAGCAAAGCTGTACAAGCACGCGCCTGTGACGTTCAGGGCGAGACCGATTCCTCCCAACAGCCATGCGGTCCTGGTCGGATCATCGCCCTTCAGAGAGCCAGGATGAACCTTCCTCAGCCATCCGTACATCAGCGGGATTGTCATCGAAGAGAGGATGTAGAATGCGAAAATGTTCCCCGCACCGATCCTGTCGATCGCCATCTTCGATGTGAGGCTCCAAAGCCCCCAGAACCCAAATGCGAGGAATGAGAATATCAGAGAACGCCTCGTCATCGCATGTTTCGATGTGGGATTTGGCTCGTAGGAGAGAGCTATCACACCGCCTATGATGGCGACGATACCTGCCGCCTGGATGGCGGTCAGTGCCTCGGACAGGATGATCAGCGCGCCGACGACCGTCACTGCTGGGTACGCCGCCGAGATTGTTCCGGCGATTGCCACTTGGCCGTCCATGACCGACTCGAAGAAGCACAGGTATCCCATTACTCCGATGAGGCAAGAAGACGCGGCCAGTATTCCGTCAGCTAGAGTGATAGGATTGTCCTCGTGCCAGAGATAGAAGGCCGTAAGATACATCGGCGACTCAACGATTGTTATGAGCAGCGCGACCCTAGCAACGCCGATCTTCGGCGTACTGACCTTGGCGAAGATACCCGCCGAGCCCCAGAAGAAGGCCACTGAAATTGCCAGTATGAACCAGAGCTCCATGTTGTCTCCAAGATGAATCTGCGGTGACTGAAGTCCCCGAAGCGCAGGCTGCAAATTAAGGTTGCGGACCTTCCTCCGATATAATAACTCTGCGAGCAAGCACGATGCCGCGTCGGAGCCATCGATCAATGCCATGAGGACTTGTTGCTCCCGACCTGGTAACGAATTTTAAATACGATGAGCGCGCGATAGTAAGGAACACACAAGTGGGCGTGTCCGGAGGAGGAACCGGTTTCGTCGATCTTGTGCGGGACTCTTGGACTGCAGCATCGTCCGGGATATCGCACGGCGGGCCGTCGACGAACGGCCAGGATGATCGAGGCAGAATGCTCCGAGGTGGGGAGCGCAACAAGTTCCAATGAATGAAGGAGGTGAGGAAATGGAAGAGCGAGTGCGCAGAGCCATTAGAGCGGCGAACCGCAAGTTCGGAGACGGGATCAGGAAGGGCGATCCATCAGCAGTCGGAAACCTCTACACGGAGGACGCCATCCTAATGCCACCCAACAACGAGATGATCCGAGGGAGACACGGAACCGAAGGATTCTGGGGGGCCGCCATCAAGATGGGCGTTAAGGATGCAGTCTTGAAGACAATCGAGCTAAGAGTGGTCGAAGATGAGGTGCACGAGATCGGCAACTACGCTCTCAAGATACGGCCTGAGGGCAAGAAGGCATTCGAGGACAAGGGCAAATACATCGTAATCTGGAAACGGGACGTAGAGGGCAGGTGGAAGCTACATAGGGACATATGGAACAGCAGCTTGCCGCCTAGGGCGTAGGAGGCTCCTGGGAACCCGCGTGTTCAAACCCCTTCCCCCTCTTCTTGTGACCGTCAGCCAGATGCCGGACTGACAGGACAGGGTGGTGGTAGATCATCCTCGGTCCGGAGAACCTCATGACGGATTTGATTTGCTCTCTCTTCGATTTCTCATAGCAATGAATCGAGCACTTCGCGCATGTTGGCTTGTCCTTGATCAATGGACATCGATCTATCTTCCTCTCGGCGTATTCGAGCAGATGTTGACACTCATTGCAGGGAGCGTGGTCAGGATGATGTCGCCGGACACAGTAGATCCGGATCATCGCACGGACGGTCTTCTTCTCTCTTTCCGTTCGCTTGCGGCTTGAACCCACAATCAACACCTTTGAGGTCTGCGACGACGCAAGCGAATTGCGACTATTCAATAGGTACCAGACAAACACCCGGAGCTCATGATGTGCCCTACATTGGAGCGATATCATTGGTCAGTATGTCGTCTGGACATGCAATCCTGGCAGGTCGATTTCCAGTGGAAATGCCGCATTCGACACGGATGGCATCGCAAAACTGTCGGGGTGGAGAACTTTATAAATATACACCATACGATAGCATGCTCGTAAAACGGAAGCAGACCTTGCAATAGGCATGTGTATTTGAATTTGGGCCGACGCGGGCCTGGCTTCGTAGCTCATAGGAGGGAGGATATTTGGGGAGTTCTTCAGAAGAACCGAAAAGCGAGATTGTGAAACCGACAGGTACGCCTGCGCGCCCAAAGAGCAAGATGATGATAGCAGTTGTTATCGTCTTGGTCCTTGTAGTTGCGGCAGTGGCAGGAGCGTGGGCCGCGGGACTGCTGGGCGGGAAGGATGAAGGAGAGAAGGTGCTGGTCATCGCGATGAGCTCCGACGTGGAGAAGATGGATCCAGCGAAAACTAGTGCAATGTACGGTCCGCCAGGGATGATTTACGAGACCCTCATAACAAGGGACCTGACGGGGGCTTTCCGACCTGGACTGGCGGAGTCTTGGAACCTGAACACGACTGACCCGGACCACCCGACATTCGAGATCCGGCTACAGCAGGGAGTCAAGTTCCACGACAACACACCGTTCGACTCGAATGCAGTCAAGAGGATCATCAACTACTACTCTCATGAGGACAGCTGGGTGCAGTACGAGTTCTGGGCGATATACGGTTGTGAGAACAAGACCGGTTGGCCCAACGCTGGAATATGGTGCAAGGACGCCTACAACATGGTCCTGAACCTGACATGGGCGGACGTGGCGCTGCAGTTCAACCTATCGCACCTGTACGGCTCAATGATGGGGCCTGACGCGCTGGAGTCTGACGGACTCCTAAACTACGGCACGGTTGGACACAAGGTCATTGGCACAGGACCGTTCATACTTCAGGAATGGATTCCGGGGGACCACATCACACTCATCAAGAACGAGAACTATTCGTGGGGTGCGCCTTGGTTCGAGAACAGGGGTGCCGCAAAGATAGACAAGATAATCTACAGGATCATAACCGACCAGACCGCAAGGTTCACGGCGTTCGAGAGCGGTGACATCGATATCCTTCAGCAGGTGCCACCGAACAAGGTTCCAACGTATCAGGCCGACCCTGACAAGTACACTGTCATCACGGGCCGAGGTCAGGGAACCTACCATGTGGAGTTCAACTGCAACAAGACTCCATTCACGAATCCGTCTCTGAGACAGGCCTTCGGCTACGCGATAAACAGAACGCAGATACTCGACACGGTCTGGTATGGTATCGGCGAGGAGGGTGTGAATTACCTCTCCCCAATCGAGCCTGAATCCAGGAACGTGCCAGCGATGTACAACTACAGCTACGATGTGAACAAAGCCAAGGTGCTCTTCGAGGCGGGCAATTACAAGAACAACGACTCGGACGTCTGGCTCGAGAACCTGACCACGAACGAGGAACTGACGTTGCACTTGCTGACCACGACCAAGGGCGAGGACATCGCTATGTCGCAGTTACTGCAGATTCAGTTCCAGGCTGTTGGGGTACATGTGGAGCTCACCACCTACACTGAGACCATTCTGAGGGACAAGGCTGCGGCCGGCGAGCAGGAGGCCATATTGTTCTGGTACTCATGGCCGCGGGCGGAGATCTTGGACTGGCACTTCGGCACATGGGCAGCGGGCGGTTCGAACACTGGATGGTACATGGACTCCGTCTTCGACGACTATGTCACCAACTGGACCTACGCGACGACAGAGAAGGAGTTCTCGGACAACGCCACGGCTGGGCACATACGGTTGCTAACCCAGGGACCATGGGCTCCAATCCTGTTCTGGTACCAGATCTTCGCGGTGCACAACTATGTATCTGGCTGGACGGTCAACCCTCTGGGACAGGAGCAGGTAATCAACATCGTGGATGTTGATATCAAGAAGTAGCGCAAAACCTACAAAACCCTTTACCGTTTCATTATCCACACCACAGAAGCCTACGGCAACCACGGAGCAGACGGTGCAATGTCTAGGTGTCATTTCGAGTTCGACGGAGGGGGCGGCAAATGGCGGATCTAGTCTCCTACATCATAAGGAAACTCCTACTGGCCATCCCCGTGATACTACTCGCCACGTTCATCGTTTACCTCATGCTCTATCTGACCCCTGGGGATCCCGCCTTGGCCCTTGTCCCCCCTCGCGCCACTACCGAGGATATCCAGGAGGTACGGGAGAAGTATGGCTTCGATGAACCTTTCTTGGTACAGTACGGACTATTCCTTTGGCGTCTTCTGCACGGAGATCTTGGCACGTCAGTCACCACAGCCACCTTGAACACGGATGTAGGAACCATCATACTCCAGAGGCTCCCGAGAACGCTTGAGCTGATGGCCATCGGCCTGACCATCTCTTACAGCATCGGCATACCTCTCGGCGTCGTCTCCGCGCTACGCCAGAACTCAGTCACTGACAGAGGAGTCATGGTCTTCACGCTCGTAGGTTATGCGATGCCTTCGTTCTGGCTCGGCATAATGCTCATGCTTCTATTCGCAGTCAAGCTACACTGGCTCCCGTTGGGAGGCACTGTTGGAGGTTTCGCAAGCATAATCCTGCCTACGATCACCCTTGGACTCGGGAACGCCGCCCTCACTACCCGTATGATGAGGTCGAGCATGCTCGAGGTTCAGAGAATGGACTACATAACTCAATTGAGATCCCGAGGCCTTCCTGAGCGCGAGGTGATATTCAAGCATGGTCTGAAGAACGCAATCCTTCCCGTCATAACCGTGATAGGCCTCGACATCGGATGGTTCGTCGGAGGAGCCGTGGTCGTCGAGACCGTCTTCTCGTGGCCGGGTATTGGCAAACTCGTTATCGACTCCATAAACAAGCACGACTTCCCGGTGGTCCAGGGATGTATACTGGTCCTGGCATTCTTCGTTATCCTTGGCAATCTGATTGCGGACATTCTATACGCGGTTGCCGATCCTAGGGTGAGGTTGGGATGATCCTCCGCAAGAGGCTTAACAACCTGCTTCTCTCGTGGAAGACCGCTGGGGGGTTCAGGCAGACTGTAGTGGAGATAATCTCACGAGGCAGCAGGAATGCCATGGTCGTCATGGGGGCCTCGATCATCATTACGATGATTGCCCTAGCGGTCCTCGCCCCCGTTCTGCCGATGGCGGATCCGACACCGTCGGCGGCGGAACTCAAAGTCGAGGACAAGCTATTGCCACCATCATCGAACCATTGGTTCGGCACTGACAACTTAGGACAAGATGTCTTCAGCCGGGCTATCTGGGGCACACGAGTGTCACTCATTGTCGCCTCATTGGCGATATTCTTATCGCTCTTTCTGGGCGTCGTGCTCGGACTGACCGCGGGGTACTTCGGAGGAGCTGTTGACTACATCATAGCGGGTACCATTGACCTCTTCTGGACCTTCCCCGCGTTCCTCCTGGCGCTGGCGTTTGCTGCAGCGCTCGGTTCTAGCCTTACCAACGTGATACTTGCCATCTCGATATCCTATTGGGCCGGGTTTGGCAGGCTCATGCGCGGCCAGGCACTTAGCATCAGGGAGCGACCGTTCGTCGAGGCGAGCAGGGCGCTGGGCGCGAGGAACTTAAGAATCATGTTCACCCACGTGCTGCCGAACTGCATAGCCCCGCTCACAGTGTGGGCATCAATAGGCGTCGCGGATGCGATAACCATCGAGAGCACCCTGAGCTTCTTAGGAGCTGGTACTCCACCCAGCACCCCTAGCTGGGGAAACATGCTGAACCTCGGAATGCCTTTCATTGGGGAGGCGTGGTGGATCGCGACCTTTCCCGGAGTCGTGCTGCTAATCACGGTCCTCGGCTTCAACCTCCTCGGAGATGGCCTGCGGGATGTGCTTGACCCGCGCATGAAGGGGATGAGACGGTGACCTCGGAGAGGAAACCGATCATAGAAATCAAAGGACTGCGGACCCAGTTCATTCTGCGGGAGGGGACAGTGACCGCCCTCGATGGCATCGACCTCACCATCTACGAGAACGAATCCGTCGGGATAGTCGGTGAGACTGGCTGCGGCAAGAGCATGACCGCGTTCTCGATATTGAGGCTTGTTCCGAACCCAGGGAAGATCACCGCGGGCTCCATCAAATTCAAGGGCGTCGAGCTCACCAAGCTTACACCAGAAGAGATGAGAGGCATCAGGGGTCGTCTGATATCGATGATATTCCAGGATCCGTCCACGTCGCTCGACCCTGTCTTCACGATCGGGTCTCAGCTCGGCGAGGTCATATCCCTTCACCAGAACATCTATGATAAGACCGCTCTCAGGAACAAGATACTTGATGTTCTCAGACTCGTGAGGATAGCAGCTCCTGAGAGCGTCGTGAAGCAGTACCCTCACGAGCTAAGCGGCGGAATGAAGCAACGCGTCATGATTGCTCTTGCACTGTCATGCAACCCGTCGTTGCTAATCGCCGATGAGCCCACGACCGCCCTGGACGTGACGATCCAGGCCCAGGTGCTCAGGCTGCTCAAGGACTTGGTCAAAGGGGTCGGAAGCTCCATGATGCTGATCACCCACAACCTCGGGATCGTCGCTGAGACGTGCGATAGGGTATGCATCATGTACGCGGGCAGAATCGTAGAGATCGCAGAGACCTTCGAACTGTTCGAGAAGCCGATGCATCCGTATACGAAGGGACTCCTGATGGCCTTTCCCAAGCTCGGAGAGCATAGGGACGAGCTGTCGGTAATTAGGGGCACGGTGCCGAATCTGATGATGCCGTTCCCTGGCTGCTCGTTCGTGGATAGGTGTGATTTCGCAACCGACCAGTGTAGGACGGTGAGGCCGACCATGGTCGAAGCCACTCCAGGACATTTCGTCTCGTGCCATCTATATCCGATTGGAGGTGAGATGACAAGTGCCAGATGACTCAGTTCCCAAGATGGATGCCGCAGCACCTCTCATCCAGACCAAGAACCTCCAGAAGCTGTTCCCGGTGAAGAAGGGGGTTTTCGGAAAAACCGTCGCGCATGTCCACGCAGTCGACGGGGTGTCCTTGTCCATCAGACGGGGAGAGACCCTGGGACTAGTGGGTGAGTCCGGGTGTGGAAAGACCACTTTCGGCCGTGCGGTCCTTCGTCTGACCCAGCCGACCGGCGGCAGTATATTCTTCAACGGGAGGGACATAACGGCGCTTCCTCCGAGCGAGCTGAGAGACATGAGGAAGAAGCTCCAGATAGTGTTCCAGGACCCCTACTCCAGCCTCGACCCGCGCATGACCGTGGAGAAGATCGTTGGCGAGGGGTTCGCCATACACGGCCCGCCCCCCTCGATCTCAAAGAACGTGAAGTTCGGGCAGAGCGAGAGGATCCACCAGCTGGTCGAGCAGGTGGGGCTGTCACACGACCACCTTACCAGGTTGCCGCACGAGTTCAGCGGAGGCCAGAAACAAAGGATCGCCCTGGCCAGAGCTCTTGCGGTTGAGCCTGACTTCATCGTCCTCGATGAACCTACCTCGGCCCTCGACGTATCCGTCCAGGCACAGGTCCTCAACCTGCTCAAGAAGCTCCAGGGCAAGTTCGGACTCACCTACCTTTTCATATCGCACGATCTCTCGGTCGTCGCCCATATGAGCGACCGGATAGCGGTCATGTACCTAGGCATGGTGATCGAGCTGGCTCCCACCAACGAGTTCCTAAACAACGCCCAACACCCCTACACACAGGCCCTCATTGCGTCCATCCCCATCCCGGACCCGAAGCTGCGGAAGGATCGGAAAGGAATCGAAGGCGAAGTTCCCAGCCCGATCAACCCGCCGAAAGGGTGCAGATTCAACCCCAGATGTCAGTACGTGGAGAAGCTCTGCCGCGAGAAGGAGCCTCCGCTAGTGGACATTGGAAATGGGCATTTGGTCGCATGCCACAGAATCGCGCCAAGATGATCCGGCTACTTCTTCTTGAACTCGGTGTACCCGCACTTGCCGCATGCCGTTCTGTTCGGGTGCTCGGCCATGAACACGCCTGGACCGCACTTCGGACAGTGCTTCCTGGTCCTGACGAGCTTCCCAGCTTCGATCTTGAAGTAGTCCTTCTTGGCTATCCTCGGGGTCTTGGCTTTTGGTGCCTTCTCCTTGTCAGCCATTTGATTTCACCTCAGAACTACGCCTTCTTCTCGGCGTGTTTGTCCGCGTGCTTCTCCGCGTGCTTCTCAGCCGGCTTTTCGGCTGGCTTCTCGGCGGGCTTCTCAGGGGCCTTCGCCGGGGCGGCCTCCGCCCTCAGCTTCACTGGTGCCTGCACCGCCGCCTTCTTCTCGACCTTGACCTTCTCCTTGAGCTTGTTCCTGACCAGGACATACTCGCGCTCGAATTTCATGGCCGACTCCTTGGTCTTGTAGACCTTGGCGTAACCGACCGTCTCCATCTTGCCGAACTCGGAATCCATCGAGTCCACGATGACCCTCTCCTTGGCGGCCTTGAGCATCGATGCGAGCTTCTCCCTGACGGCCTCCCTCTGGGGTGTGCCCTCCTTCGGGTGGGACGCCTTGAATGTTACCTCTGTTCTGTCCAGCAATTCGTTCTCTTTCTTCGAGACAATCTCGATCTCCATCGCTTCACCTTGCCATTCGCTTTATTGCGCCTGTCGCCATTGCCCGGGTCTCCGCATCGACGCGGACGACCATCAGGCCCTTATTCGGCAGGCCATATATGACTTGCACTCCTTCCGGCGCGGTTGCGATTGCCACCAGCGCCGCGAGGTCCTCTTCGCCTGAGACCTCGATCTTGATCTTCTCCTTCCCGTTCACGGCGTCCCTGACGGCCTTCCATAGGGCGCGCGTGATCCGTCCGGGCGGATTCTCGACCTTGACGAGCCTCCCGCCCATCTTCCCGATGCGCTCCTTGGCCTTATAGTCTTCAGAGCGCTGGGTCTTGTAGTCGAACACCGCGACGTCCGGCTCCAACTTCATCTGAAGGAGAGTGATGGTAACGACATCCCCGACCGACACGATCCTGGGGCTGCCTTCGATGTGTTTTCTTAGTGCCCAAGCGGACACCAGCTTTCCTATGGGTCTCGCGAGCTCCTCTCTCAGGTTCTCCGGTAGCTCGAGGTCCTTCTGAGGGAACGACTCATCGAACTCTGAGGGCGAACTTGCCGTTGACATGTATGCCCATTCTCCTCGCGATCTCGCTCTTCGTGTGGTCGAGGATCACGACATATCCCTGCCATTCCTTTGAGGAATCCCCTCCGCAGAGCGGGCATTTGTCCTCCTCAGTGATGAAGCTGCATTTCTTGCAGGCTCTCTCGATCTTCATCTCTTGTCCTTCTCCTCCCGCTTCTTGCGCTCTTCCTCGAGCCATTCGAGCTTGCCGAGGCCCGGCTGGCGCATTGTAAGGCCTATCTTGCTCTCCCTCGGGCTCCTCTCGTTGATGCTGAGCGAGACAATCCTGGCACGCACGCTGTCTCCCAGCCTGAGCTCGCGCTTGGTGTCCTTCCCCACGAGCCTGCGGCCCTCAACATCGATGTCGATCCTGTCGTCCATGATCTGGCTGATGTGTAGCAGGCCGTCCAACGGGCCGAACCTGACGAAGGCGCCGAACTTGAGTATCTCGCATATGGAGCCCTCTACGACCTCATGTAGCATCGGCCTGAACATCAGGGCGTCGAACTTGACCTTCTGATAGACGGCCCCGTCGCCGTGAATGATCCTTCCGCCGCCTTGGGGCTCGATGTCCTTGACCAGGACCGTGAAGCTCCCGTCGCCCTCAACCTTGTTCTGGAAGGATTCCTGAGTTAGCCTGATTGACAGGCTTTGGAAGTCCTCCCCGAGCAGGTTCGGGGGAATCCGGACAACGTCCTCTTTCGATGCTATCACGTACATCTAGACAGTCCTCTAATGGAATGACTCGCGGGCCTCTCGATGCCCGTGGTCATATATATGGTTTGCCGAGTCAGCGTCCTCACATCTAGACGAACAGACCCACGAATACGAGCGTCACTGTCGCCAGCAACTTCACGAGCACGTGTATCGAAGGCCCTGCGGTGTCCTTTAGCGGGTCACCGACGGTGTCACCAACGACCGCAGCGGCATGCGCCGGGGATTTCTTGCCGCCGAAGTTCCCAGACTCGATGTACTTCTTGCCGTTGTCCCATGCTCCGCCACCGTTATTGAACATGTTCGCAACCATTATGCCTGTTATCGTGCCGATCATGAGCAGCGCGCCAACTGCCTGTGGAGCGTTGTATCCAGCCATGTTCATGACTATTCCGAAAGTGACAGGAACAAGCACAGGAAGCAGAGCGGGAAGCACCATCGCTCTCAGTGCTCCCTTCGTGGCAATGTCGACACACTTTGCGTAGTCAGGCTTCGATGTCCTCTCCATGATGCCCGGGTCTGCCTTGAACTGTCTCCTGACCTCGTTGATCATTGCGTGAGCCGCCTTTCCGACAGCCCGGATTGCGAGTGATGCGAACAAGAAGACGAGCATCGCGCCGAGAAGGCCGCCGACGAACACATCCGGTTGCGCGATATCCACCTTGAACGATTCGGACAACACCTGACCAGTCTTGGCCGAAACCCTCTCGAAGTAAGCGCCGAACAGCAGGAACGCGGCCAGAGCGGCACTTCCCATCGCATAACCCTTGGTCAATGCTTTGGTCGTGTTGCCGCAGGCGTCCAGCTTGTCGGTCCTGCGCCTGATCTCTTCGGGCTGGTTCGACATCTCGATTATGCCCCCAGCGTTGTCTGTTATCGGGCCGAATGTGTCGGTCGCCAGGATGAACGCGCAGGTCGCGAGCATTCCCATAGTGGCTACGGCCGTGCCATAGAATCCGAATATCAGCTTATCAGTGCTCGTGAGGTTGACGACGACGCCGTTGACAGTTGAGCCGTCAATCTGGTCGCCTGCCATCTGGCCCAAGCCAAATGCACCGAGCAGCGCGAGTATTATCGCGATGACAGGCATAGCGGTCGTCTCCATCGCAATTGACAGTCCTGTTATGATGTTGGTCGCGGGTCCTGTTGTCGATGACTCGGCGATCTCGCGCACTGGTCTCCAGCTGCCCGATGTGTAGTACTGAGTGATGTACACTATGACTATGCTAAGAACGATGCCGATCAAGCCCGCCCCGAAGAAGTACAGGTACTGGTCGCCCAGCATGTACTTCGTCGCGACATAGAAGAAGATCGCAGCCAAGACGCACGTGATGTAGTAGCCCATGTTTATGCCTGACATCGGGTCCTTGTCCTCACGCCTCAAGCGCACCGCGAGCACTCCCACAAGCGATGCGAATATCCCGAATGACCTCGCTACGAGCGGGAAGAATATCCAGACTAGAGCTTCGCTCTCAGACCAGTTGAAGGGCGCTCCCGTGAACAGCTTGTAAAGTGTCAGGCCTAGGACCATCGCCCCGATGTTCTCAGCGGCCGTCGATTCGAACAAATCCGCACCTCTGCCCGCGCAGTCGCCCACGTTGTCACCGACGAGGTCGGCGATGACGGCCGGGTTCCTCGGGTCGTCCTCCGGAATCCCTGCCTCGATCTTGCCGACGAGGTCCGCGCCGACATCCGCAGCCTTGGTGTAGATACCTCCTCCAAGTTGTGCGAACAAGGCCGCGAAGCTTGCGCCGAAGGCGAATCCTATTGCGGAGTCAAGCGACTCCGATATCGTGAAACTCATGCCACTGTGGAAAACGAAGAAAATGCCAGCAACGCCAAGAAGGCTCAGCGACACCACGCCCATGCCAGAGACCGCGCCACCTCTGAACGAAGTAATCAGCGCCTCGTTGAGTGTCCGCCTTGCAGCTGCGGCCGTCCTGATGTTCGATCGGACGCTAACGTACATGCCGATGTACCCGGATGCCGCGGATGCCAGCGCTCCGACAAGGAACGAAAGACCGACCCAAGGTTTCGGATCGATCAGAACGGCAATCAGACCGGCCAGCAGTAGGCTGATCACGATTATCGTCGTGTACTGTCTCTTCATGAAGGCCATGGCTCCCTGCCTGATGGCCTCGCCGATCTCCTGCATCTCAGGGGTCCCGAGGTCCTTCTTGAAAACATACCAGGTCAGATAGCCCGCGAACGCCAGCCCGACTGCGCCTGCAATCGGGATAACTAGAGTGATGTCTACCATCCTATTCTCTCCAATCGCCTGACTTGGGCGCGAGATTATGGTCCGCATATAAATGCTTAACCGACATGGAAGTCGCCTTGTGCACTCAGTTGAGCGTGGAACCAGAGCGCCCAGCTCCGTTTCCCGTGGAACAATAAGATTGTCGCAGAATGATGAGAACGAATAAGGGGTTTGACCGGTCGATTACCTCTCGATCAGGGTCTCTACGTACCTGACGAATCCGAGCTTCTGGATTCTGTCGGCGATCTGCCCGACCTTCTCAAGCCCAGGCACATCGATAAACGCTATGTAGTCGTAGTGACCAAAGACGAGGTAACCGTCCACGACGCCCGGTATCTTGTTAATCTTCGTCGCGTCCTCGAACGTCTGCTGCTCAAGCATCACCAAAACAACTGCCTTCACCATGTTGAACACCTCACATCTCCGGGTACCCGACCATGGTCTCGACTATCTCCACTCCCTCGGCCTTGTAGATGGTCATTCCTATCTCGGCGATCTTCTTGAGGTCCAAATCTTCAGTCCTGACAGCGACATCCCATCTCCCGTGCACCGGGAAGGCGTCCTTCACTCCAGGCTGCTTCTTAGCGAGGTCCACGACCTTCTTCGTCTTCAGCAGCTTGCAGCATACCAGCAAACACGACTTTACCATGGAATTCCCTTCCTTTGCGAGATGGAACGAGCTTGCCACATATATAGTCTTCTCACCGACTGGAGAGGGGAAAATCAACGGAATGGAAGCATGAATTTCTCGACGAAATGATGCGGGCGATATCCCTCCTTCGCCCGCCGCAGGCCCGGCTCGCCAACATCCTGCTCCCGATTGACGAACTCGAATTCCCTGAGCGCGTGTTCGCAGAATTGCTGGTTGATGACCTGGTAGAGTCCGCGTATGGATGGATTTGCCTTCTCGAAGTGCACCACGGCGGTGCTGGAGTTCAGCTTCTCGCCTATCGCCAACGCCTGGACCTTGTCTCGCAGTAGTATGACCCCTCCGAAGAACCCGATCTCGTCCAG
>CAZTFD010000026.1:0-8587 GCA_964612225.1 uncultured Thermoplasmata archaeon
TTTCTGTACCTCATCTATGAACATGATCGAGGTTTCCCTTGGCGTCATGTACGGGTTCTCAACCAACCCTCTGAGGGTCGCGTCGTACGGATACCCTCTCCAGCCGGTGAAGGTCTCACTGACGAGCAGGTACTGCGTGTTGAGTCCTCCCTTGAGCCACTGGTATGCGACGTCTATCTGCCCAACATTGCACTCGTCAGTGCCGATCACATCCACTTGATATCCCTTCAGGGCTACTGTGACCTCGTCGATCGTCAGCGCATCGGCCGGGTGGTCGTCCCAGGCAACCATGCGAGGCGAGCCATGATCCCAGAACATCAGCACTGTGTGCTCCGCAGGCGCAGCCTTGAACGTGTAAGAGATGAGCGCGCGCAGAGTCGCCGGGTCGCCCATGTTAGCCTCCTTGCCGTTGAGGGAGAATCCCTTCAGCTCCACCATCTGTCCTGGCAGGACCCTGAACAGATTCGCAGGTCCGTCGTATCTGTCCGCGAAGACGAACATCGCCACGTCCTTGGACCCGCCGACTGACATGAGCTCTTCGTAATCGCTCTCCACCACTGGTTCATGATGCGCGCCCGCATACACATCCAGGCTATTGTCAGCGTCCAGGTAGAGGATGTACCTCCACTGGGCCTTCTCGATGCCGTTCCCGGCGGGCGGTCCCGCCGTCGCGACGGGAATCGCGAGCATGCCCACGACTGTGATCAACGCTATCAGAGACACGACTAGTGCTTTGGCTCTCAAGTGACAATCCCTCCCCCTGGTTTTCCGCCTAGGTCAGTCACCCGAAACGGCATTTCGTTATTTGAGGATGTCGAGAATCAGAATGCTGCATAATGGACGTCAGAGGATCCTGCTCTTCGGGGCTACGGTGCCCCTCACGGTCGCGCCCAAACCGATGAAAGTGCCCTCGCCGATGATGGTCCCGACGTCGATGGTAGAGTTTATTCCCGTCTTCACGTCGTCCCCCATGATGACCCCCAGCTTCCTGCGGCCAGAGCCGACCTTCTTCCCGTCGACCACGACCTGGACCTCCCTCTCGTCCAGGCGAAGGTTCGCGACCTTGGTGCCAGCGCCGATGTTGCACCTCTCGCCGATGACGCTGTCACCCACGTAGGACAGGTGCGGCACATTTGTCCTGTCCATGATTATGGAATTCTTGATCTCCACTGCGGCGCCGATCTTGCAGTGGTCGCCTATCGACGTGCTCGGGCGGATGTATGCGTTGGGGCCTATCTCGCTGTGCTCGCCGATGATCGTGGGGCCGATGATGTACGATCCCGGGAGGATCTTCGTGCCCTTGCCGACCTGGATGTTGCCTATGATCGTCGCCTTGTCCGAGACATCGCCCTTGATGTCAGACCTCAATCCCTCCATGAGTATGCGATTGGCATCGATGAGGTCCCATGGCCTTGCGACATCTATCCACTCGCCCGCGAGCAGGTGGGTGTACAGATGGCTCTTGTGCATGAGCACCTTGAACGAATCGGTTATCTCGAACTCGCCCCTAGAGGACTTCTTTGTCTCCGCGATCGCCTCGAATATCTCAGGCTCGAGAATGTAAGCGCCGGCGTTCACGAGGTTCGACTCGGGCACATCGGGCTTCTCCACGATGTCCTTTACGACTCCGGCGTCCACGATGACGCTCCCGTACCTCCGAGGGTCCTCGACGGTCGTCAGGGCCATCACGCTCCCCTTGACCTTCTTGTGATGCTCCACCATTCCCTTGACGCTCTCCTTGGTGAGCACGACGTCCCCGTACAAGCAGAAGAACGACGAGTCGATCTTGTCCTTGATCATGCCAATGGCATGTGCGGTCCCGAGCCGCTCCTTCTGCTCGACATACTCTATCTTGACGCCGAACGCCTTCCCGTCTCCGAAATGCTCTCTGATCCGCTGAGCCCTCCAACCGACCAGGAGTATGAGGTCCTTGATACCCGCTTCCTTGAGCGACTCTATGTTGTGCTCCAGGAACGGTCTCCCGGCCACAGGCAAGAGCGGCTTCGGGATGTTGGATGTAAGGGGCCTCATCCTGAGCCCTTCGCCCGCAGCTAGTATGTAGCCCTTCATCTGCACGACCTCTTGACCACATTGTCGATGTTGCTCATGATGTTCGCGGCCCGCTTATCAGTTCTCGCCTCTGCCACGAGCCTGATCTTTGGCTCAGTCCCGGACGGCCGGACGAGCGCCCAGCCGTCCTCGAACTGGAGCCGGTAGCCGTCCAGCGTCAGGAGCTCGTCGCACTTGAACCCCCTCATCGCCTTGTCGAGCGTGGCGAGGATCGCCGCCTTGAACTTGGAGTTGTACGAGACCGCTCCTCGTAGGATGGGATACCGTGGAATCTTGGTACGGAGCTCCGAGAGCTTCTTCTCGGAGGCCATCTCGACCAGCCTGGCGGCCGCGAGTATCCCGTCCGGGCAGTAGGTTTGGTCAGGGAATATGAATGTTCCCGAAGGCTCACCACCGAAGCTGGCCTTGCTCATCTTGACCGCCTCGCTGACGAATACGTCCCCCACCCTAGTCCTGATGATCTTCGCATCGACATGGTCGTCGATTGCCATCGATGTGTCGACAGTGACGACCAGCTTCTTCTTCGCGAAACGCTTGGCGAAGAGAGCGAGCAGTTGGTCACCGCCCAGGAACATGCCCTTGTCGTCGACAGCGACCATCCTGTCTGCATCGCCGTCATGAGCGATACCAAGGTCGGCCTTCATCGAGACGACCGCGCTCTTGAGGTCGGTCAGATTCTCGTCCACAGGCTCAGGCGGTCTCCCGGGGAAGTGCCCGTCCGGGTTGGAATTGATCGTGACGACCTTGCAGCCCATACGCTGTAGTACGACGGGCGTGATGGTGAACGCAGGACCGTTCGCGCAATCAACTACGACCTTCAGCTTGGATTCCTTTGCTTTGTCGAGTATGCGCTCCGCGTGATTGCTGATAGCTTCAGGAAGGATGTGCATCCCGCCCACCTCGTTCCATGGCTTCAATTCGAAATTCCTCGATTCGAGAAGCTTCTCTATTTCGTTGGACTGGGAGACGTTGAACCCGGACCCATCCGGGTTCCAGAGCTTGATCCCACCATACTCCGGAGGGTTGTGGCTAGCCGTAATCATGACGCCCGCGTCGAGTAATCGGGCTGCTTCGGCAAGAGTCGGCGTCGTGACGAGTCCCGCAATGTAGATATCGCATCCGGCGGCCATCAGTCCGCTCGCAACCGCTGCCTCTATCATCGGTCCAGAGGTCCTGGAGTCCATGCCGACAGCTGCACGTTTGGCGTTCGAGCCGACCGCCATGCCAATTTTGGCCGCGAGCTCGGGCGTGAACTCCTTGTTGACGACACCTCTCACACCAGACGATCCGAAGAGCGACAATCTACTCCTGCCTCTGCGACTTGGATATCACTACGGGATTATCTACGTATTGTGATGAGTGAGACGACCATACGTCCGGAAGAGATGGAGGAATGGCATGGTGTCTGAAGAAAGCTTAAAGCCTGGCCAGTATCATGACAGGTGGGGAATGGCCATGAGAATTGTATCTATTCTGATAGTGCTCGGAATGATGGTAGGTTCGCTAAGCATCGTCTCGGATTCGGAGGCTGCACCGGTGCAGGGCTGGCAGACGCCCACTATGCTGCAGCCCGTGCCGAACTACGCGCATTCCTCCGCGATGGGAATGGACGATCAGGGGAATGCAATAGTCGTTTGGGTACAGTACTCGGAGAATTACTCAACGTCTGAGCTCTGGGCGACTCGGTACGATAACGTGTCCGGCTGGCAGACGGGGGAGATTCTCTGGAACGATACTTGGTGGTCATCGAATGCCACAATCGCAGTATCGCCGAACGGTCAAGCCGTGATCGCTTGGTACTCAGATATTCCCGCGGGGAATCTCAGTCTATACGCTCTATTCTACGACCCATTACTTGGGTGGGGGACACCCGAGATCGTTGACTCCGATCCTTACTTTGCCATGGGAGACCTGACAGTCGACATCGACACGGACGGCAATGCACTGATCGTGAGTTCGGCGGCAGCCATGGGCGAGGTCGCGGCGTACTACTACGACACCAACACAAGCTGGAGCAGTGATGTGATCTCCCTGATCGGCGGGCGCTGGCCATCGGTCAGGTTCGACGATTTCGGATACGCCCTGGCGCTCTGGAACAACTTCAGTGCATCTCGGGTCGAATCCTCGAGATTCTCTCCGATTACAGGCTGGGGGCCCGTAGAGATTGCGGACGGAGGCATTGGAGGGAGCTGGGCGCAGATGGATGGCAACGAATCTGGGTGCGCTGTTGCGACTTTCGATTACTATGATGGATACAACGGCACCATGTACGGGAATATCTACGACCCGTCCTCCGGTTGGGGAGTCCCAACGCTCATAGGTCCCGCGAACGGCGGCTGGGACCCTTTCGGCGGATATGTAGCTCACGGGGCGACGGGAGAGTTCTTCGTGGTCTGGGACCAGATGGACGAATATGCGGGAACCGGCAGATCCCCGTGGTCTGTGATTTGGTCTGAGTCATCTGGCTGGAGCGCTCCCACGAAGCTCAACACCATGGTATCGACTGGTTACGGGATGAATGCAAGGATCGCTGCTAATGCGAACGGCGAGGCTATGGCCGTTTGGACTGAAGGCAACGAAACGATTCGATACATGACCGCAGCGCGGTACACACCCGCATCCGGCTGGGGATCTCCTGTGGTGATCAAGTCATCGCAATCGATCGACGCCTGGTATGACGGCGTTGCAATGTCAGCGAATGGGAATGCTATCGCATTCTGGAACGAGTACGACGGTAGCGACGAGCTGCTTTGGGGAAGTGCATATCTGGCGGAGGAAGGACCACCCCTCAGCATCAGCCAGCCAGTGAACGGAGAGGTATTCACATCGCCAACGGCAGTCGTGATGGGCACTACCGACCCGAACGCATCCCTGGTCGTGAACGGCCTCATTGTGGCGGTGGAGCTTGACGGTTCATTCGAGATCAATGTCGCCCTTGTCCCCGGGATCAACGAGATCTGGGCAAGGGCCACGAACGAGAGCGGCACGACAGGAGCATCGGTCATGGTTGAGTACATAGAGATCGTCCCTGACCTGAACCAGCAGATAGCAGACCTCATGAACCAAATCTCCCTCCTCAGCGACCAGATGAATCAGAGCAATGCGGAACTGACAAACGCATTGGCGGAGATCGCATCTCTGACGGCGAACTTGTCCGCGTACACCGACATTGCCAATCAGACATTCGCCGAGTTCAACCAAACGATGGCAGAGCTCGAGATGGCTCAGAACGAGATCGCCAACCTCTCGACCGACTTAGAGATGGTTCTCGAGCAGTACTGGCTGCTCCAGGATGAACTGAATACCAGTGCCGATGACTTCGCCTTGACGATGGCACAGCTCAACTCGACCTACAGCATGATCAACTCCACGATGAGCGAGCTCAACCAGACGAATGCGGCGCTCGCGACCATGATTGCTAACTACGGACCGATGGCGGATTTCCTCGCAGCATTCGCGGGCAACTTCTCGGGCAATGAGAGCAGCCTGTGGGACCTGGCGAACGAGACTATCAACATGCAGAATCAGCTGAGCGAATCCAGAGATCAGCTGAATTCGACTCGAGAAGAATTGAGCACGAGTCAGGACGAGGTCTCGTCGATGAAGACCACACAGTACATCCTGATCGCAGCGATCTTGGCGCTCGCTGCCGGTCTGGGCTTGTCGATGGTGGTCGCACAGAGGCGAAGGAGAGACGGGGGAGAGAAGCCGTCTGGCTGAACCGGATGAGTCGGGAGTTCACACGCTGGACGGAGCTGAAATCATAGCCAGTATGACTGGCTATGTCGTCATCCGCCGACTTGTCGGACATAGCCAGATAGCTCAGAAAATCGAGCCAGCATACACAAATCATTAAATACCGACCATTGTGATACACATCTGGACCATGTCTGGATGGCATGGCCAGATGAACCCGGAGGGATGAGAAAAATGGTCATGGAACCAATCAGCGTTGAGAAGGCCATGGAGATCGCGAAGAAGAAGGGCATCAAGCCAGGCAGGGTAAAGGGCACGAACGGGATACAGTTCACGAAGGGCAGGAACTCGCGCCTGGAGATCATTGACTGGGACGACTTCAAGACCACGCTGTCGAAGAGAAGGCTCGCAGTCTTCGAGTCCGGCGGCTGGATGAAGATCATGAAGAAGTGAGCAACCGACTCACTCTTCCAAATCCTCTCAAACACCCTTCTCAAACCCATTAGTTGCTTTTAATTCCGAATTGTCCAAGTTGTCACTTGCGCGATTAGAGCCACCGCCCCGTCGTTCTTCCCAGTATCCAATGCGAGATACAGAGGCCGGGGATGAGATGAACTGGCGAACATGATCGTCAACAGACCGTGCCTTCTGATCATCATTCTTCACGAGGAAAGGAAATGGAAAAGGTTTTGTCCGGGGCCGATGCGCCCCAACGGACGCACTCTTCTGAACGAGCCACTACAGTCCTGACTCTAGCCGTAAGAGATTGTCCCGCTCCCGTAGGACCAGACGTAGTATGCCGTGCCGGGCGTCACATCGAAATCGTATTCCGCGGTGTCACCAAGGACGAAGGACTGATACTTGCCTGTGATCGGATTCATGGCCACCACGATATAGCCTGTTGAGTTCTGGACCATGTTCAGCAACTGACTGGCTTTGATGGTCTCCAGGCCGGAGTACCCGACGAGGTTCCACCCATTCTCCAGCGGTGTGCTCGACGTACTGGGCATCACACCCGCGAGGGTGAAATGGACGAGACTCTGCGCCCATACGTAGTATCCCTCACCCATGACTACGGGGAAGTCATACCTGTCAGGGTCGCCGACGACGTAGGATACGTACTTGTTCGCCGCTGCGTCGTGCTTCACGACAATAAGGCCACTTGAACCAATTGCGCTCAACAAGGTCTTTGCAGTCAGATTGTCAACGACCGTGGGACTTGACCAGAGGTTCCAGCCTTGCTGTAGCAAGAATGGGAATTCAATATCAGGGGACTGAGCAAGGACCCCATAGTCCCTCGTGATCTCCAATGGATCAACTAGACCGCTCGGAACTCCAATCTGATTCTGAATCGGAGTGGTGGCGTAGAATCCCTGCAACAGAGTTGAATTGACCCAGTAGATGCCTGGCTCGACGCTCTGGAATTCGTAGTAGCCGACTGCGTCGAAGTTGTTAGAGTAGGTCGTCAGTCCAACTATCGATCCACCAGAAGTCCTTCCCTTTAGCGAGATCTCCCAACTGCCGAGACCGCTCTCATCAGCGTCCATTTCTCCCATTATGCCCGGAGTGTATCTGTCTATGAACACGATGCCGTGTACGAAGGCGGTGCCGTCGTAGATCACGATACGGACCGTAACGGTCGCCGAACTCGAGACGTTGTGCCCGGCAATGCCCGTCAGGTCATCCGCGTAAAGCACAAGCGTGTAGTCTCCCGGAGCGGCGTAGGCGTGGGTCGTACTCTGACCCACGACCATAGGCGTTCCGTCGCCGAAGTCCCATGTGTACCTTATCGTGTCCAGGTCTGCATCGACTGCGATGCCCGTTACCGTGATGACCTCTCCCGCATCGGTGGTCACGTTGACGAGCGGTATCAGGATCGGCGGGGTGTTGAGGACCACCACGCTAACGCTTGCGCTGCCAATCACAAGTCCGTAGCTCGCGTTGACATAACCTGACAAGCCATCGGTTGATGGTGCCGTGAACAGGCCAGTTCCGTCGACCGTGCCGATCGTCGATGTCCACGCGAACGTAAGGCCACCAATCGCGTTGTCATAGGCGTCACGTCCGATCGCGGTGAACAGCGTATGACTTCCTGCGACGGCGCTCAAGGTCGCGGGGGCCACGTCAATGTGGTCGAGAGTCGTCGGTACAATCGTCACGAAGGCATATCCTGTCAGGAATCCGCTAGTTGCGCTGACGATGCCCATCACTCCTGCAGTGGTCTGAGCAGTCAGGTCTGGTCCGGCCATCGTGCCGACAGTCGTGGCCCAGCTGAATGTGAGCCCCGTGATGACATTGCCGTACATGTCATAGCCGACCGCGGTGAATGACTGAACAGTGCCGGCAGCGACGCTGGCGGACCCGGGCGAGACGACTATATGGTTTGTCGGCGCGAACAGGATCGTGACCAGCGAACTTCCAGTGACTGCGCCCACACTAGCGTTGACGTATCCTACCACTCCGGAAGTGGTCTGCGCGCTGAACAGGCCATAGTTTGTGATAGTCCCGACAGTCGTCGTCCAGTCGAATATCAGACCGGACAGGACGTTGAAGTAAGCATCCGTGCCGTAGGCGGAGAACAGATGCAGTCCTCCAGAGACAACGCCCACAGCAGACGGAGTTACATTGACGTACGTCAGAGTTCCGAGGATGACGCTGACGACGGCGTCACCGGAAACGACTCCCGATGTGGCTCTCACGAATCCGACAGTCCCGACAGCGGCCTGGGCGGTCAGAGAACTGCCGACCATCGTGCCGACGCTTGAGCTCCACGTGAAGGTGAGGCCGGACATCAGAACGCCGTACTGGCTAAAGCCCTGCG